>CBDTVH010000350.1:0-3428 GCA_965363665.1 uncultured Yoonia sp.
CCAAAGAACAGCAAATCGTCGCAAGTTTCTGCACAGTAGCTGCTTTTTGGTCCTATTATCGACAAAATTCCCAGTAATATTTGATTCAGACGAGTGCCTTACCGCAGGGTTGTGGGTAGACCTGTTTGATACGATAGGCTTGCGATCACCTGTGGCATATAGTGAATGACGTAAAGAATGATGGGGACATCAAAGACATGAGTACAAGCCCGGTCGTCCAGAGCGATCCACCACAAATTGTGGCGTGCACGATCAGCCGTGACGTGCAGAATTTTGATCTTCTTATCGAAGATATGGAAGCGGCGTTGGGCGATGCCTGGGGCGATCTAAGCTTTGACGATGCGGCGGCGTTTCTTGCCCAGCCGGACGCAAAAACCCTGCAATTCGTCACAATCGCAATGGATGCCGAGGACGAGGATAACCTGCCAACGATCTCCGATGTCATTACCGCTGCGAAAGATGCTGGCATCAAGGTCATCCTGATTGCCGAAGATGTAAGCCCCGCTGCCCTCCATCAGCTTTTGCGCGAAGGCGGCGATGAATTCGTCCCCTACCCGCTTCCGGAAAACGAGCTGGCACGCGCCATTGAGCGTGTTTTGACCAAAGAAGAGCTCAGTGCACCGAAAAGTGGCGAGAAGAGCTTCAAGGCAACCGGCGATCGCGCCGGTGTCATTATTCCCGTCCATGGCCTTGCTGGCGGCACCGGCGCCTCGATGATGGCAGTGAATTTGGCTTGGGAGCTCGCAAATATCGAGAAGGAAGAGCCGCCAAAGGTCTGTTTGCTCGATCTTGATTTTCAGTTTGGTTCAGCGTCGACCTACCTTGATCTACCGCGCCGTGAAGCTGTTCTGGAACTGTTAACGGATACATCCACCATGGATGCAGAGGCATTCATGCAAGCGACGCTGACCTACGGCGACAAGTTGCATGTGCTGACTGCGCCAATGGATATGATTCCGTTGGATATGATCACGCCCGAGGATATCGGTAGAGTGATCGAAATGGCGCGGAGCCACTTTGACTATGTGATCATTGATATGCCGTCGACGATGGTTGAATGGTCTCAAACCGTGCTTGAGATGGCGCATGTCTACTTTGCGATGATTGAACTTGATATGCGATCTGCGCAAAACACATTGCGCCTGAAACGTGCTCTGCAATCCGAGGACCTGCCGTTTGAGAAGATCCGGTTTGTTCTCAATCGCGCACCGGGTTTTGCTGATATGAACGGCAAGAGCCGCGTCAAGCGACTGTCGGACAACCTGGGCATCTCGATTGAAGTACAATTACCTGACGGCGGCAAACCCGTCATGCAAGCCGCTGATCATGGTGCGCCCATGTCAGAGACGATCGCCAAAAACGCACTTCGCAAGGAAATTCTCAAGCTTGCGAAATCCATTCATGAAGTGAACCAAGCTGATGCTGCCGAAGCAAGAGCTTAAGAGGTAACGCTATGTTTTCGAAATACAAAAAGCCTAGTCTTCCCAAGGACGCCAGTAACCCGGCGCCTGCTGCGTCCTCAAAAATTGACGCGGCCGCAATTGCAGCAGCAAAACCAGAAGAGGCCCGCAAGCCTCTGGTCAAAGCGGCACCGCCCCGCCGTCCCGGCGAAGTGGCACCAATGGACAAGGAAAAGCGGCGCAAGGAGCGGCTGGGCGAGATCAAGCTTGAGCTGCACAAGGCGCTTTTGGATAACCTTAACCTTGCGGCATTGGAAAGCGCGTCCGAGCAGGAGTTGCGCACAGAGATCAACGCGATTGCGAACGAGACCCTTGAAGATATGGGCATCGTTCTGAACCGCGACGAACGCCAGACGCTCAGCCAGGATCTGTTCTTTGAAGTGACAGGATTGGGGCCGCTTGAGACCCTGCTCAAGGACGAAAGCGTAAATGATATTCTTGTCAACGGTCCGCAACAGATCTTTGTGGAACGCGATGGTCGCCTGGAACTGACAGACATCACTTTTAAAGACGAACGCCACCTGCTGCGCATCATCGACAAGATCGTGTCGGCTGTTGGGCGTCGTGTCGACGAATCCAATCCTTACGTTGACGCCCGCTTGGCGGATGGTTCGCGTTTCAACGCGATGGTGCCGCCGATTGCGGTGGATGGGTCGTTGGTGTCCATTCGTAAGTTCAAAAAGGACAAGCTGGGCATAGAAGAGCTGATCAAATTCGGTGCGTTCACCGAAGAGATGGCCGCATACCTTCAAGCCGCCGTATCGACCCGCCTGAATGTCATCGTGTCCGGCGGTACCGGTTCCGGTAAGACGACAACGCTGAACGCCCTGTCCGGGTTTATCGACAACGATGAACGTATTCTCACAATTGAGGATACGGCTGAACTTCAACTGCAACAGACACACGTTGGCCGCATGGAGAGCCGCCCACCAAACGTTGAAGGCAAAGGCGGCGTATCACAACGCGACTGTCTGAAAAACGCGCTGCGTATGCGTCCCGACCGCATCATCGTCGGTGAGACGCGTGGCGATGAGGTTATCGACATGTTGCAGGCCATGAACACGGGCCACGACGGATCCATGACGACAATCCACGCCAACAGCGCGCGTGACGGCGTATCGCGTCTGGAAAACATGATCGCGATGGCCGGCATCGAGATGCCGATCAAAGCGATGCGTAGCCAGATTTCGTCGGCGGTGAACCTGATCGTGCAGGCATCCCGTTTGCAGGATGGTTCACGTCGGATGACGTCAATCACCGAAATCACCGGTATGGAAGGCGATGTCATCTCAATGCAGGAAATTTTCCGCTATCAGCGTGTCGGTCTGACACCTGAAAACAAGATTATCGGTCACTTCACTGCAACCGGTGTCCGCAGTCACTTCTCAGAGCGGTTCAAGCTTTGGGGCTATGACCTGCCACCTGCGATCTTTGAACCGATGGTCGCGGAGTAAACGACATGATTTCAGTCGAACCACTTATTTATGTCCTGATCTTTGTTGCCGTTCTGGCACTGGTTCAGGGCGCCTATCTTGTCATCTTTGGCAAGTCGATCAGCATGGACGGCAAGGTCAACCGCCGTCTGGACATGCTGGATAAAGGCGGCAACCGCGAACAGGTGCTTGAACAACTCCGCAAGGAGATGACGCAGCACATGAAGTCGCAAAGTATTCCGATCTATTCATTGCTGGCGGACCGCGCCCAGAAAGCGAATATTGCGTTTACGCCGGTACAGTTGATTATCATGATGGTGGTCCTGAGCGGCGTGTCGTTCATAATGCTGACTGTCCTGACTGAAGTTGGCGTGCCAATCCGTGCTCTTGTCGCTGTCCTGATGGGCGTTGGCAGCGTCTATGTCTGGGTTAACAGCAAAGCCAACAAACGCATGAACATGCTTGCCGAACAGCTACCGGAGGCGGTTGAACTTATGGTGCGGTCACTGCGTGTAGGGCACCCGTTTTCATCTGC
>CBDTVH010000351.1:0-3424 GCA_965363665.1 uncultured Yoonia sp.
GACTCCCGGTTATGGGGGTTGGGGACCGTGGGGGCGGCGTGCGTGTCGATGCGATCAATCGCTTTGTCGATGCCGGGCTGTTGGCTGATCGTCGTTTGGCAGACGCCGCATTGGGTGGCCAGGAACGCAGCGCCGCTATGATCGTACGGCTTGAGCAGGTTATCGGGGGCCCTGACGATGCGGCAGGATTAAGCGCGCGATTGGCGGAATTCGAACGTGCACTGATCAGCGCAGGCAGTGATCCCGCATCAGAGACACGCCTCACAGCAGTTGTGACCCGCCTGCAAGATGTCGCCACGACACTGCGGTCCAACAGCAATAGCATTCAGTCGCTGCGCCAAGATGCTGATGCAGCAATCGCGCGTGATATCGGTGACCTGAATGTCGCACTACGCCAGGTGGATGCACTGAACAAAGATATCCTGCGGATCAGTGGCTCTGGCGACGACCCATCGGCACTTCTGGATGCACGGCAACGTGCCGTAGATAAAATCGCAGGCATCGTGCCTATCCGTGAAGTGCCACGTGACAACGGTACGATCGGCCTGATGACAACAAGCGGCACGTCATTGTTGGATTCCGCCCCGCGCGAATTTGGTTTTCAGGGCACACCAACTATTACCGCAGACATGACATTGGGCAGCGGGGCACTGGGTGCAATCACATTGGATGGGGTGGCTTTGGACCCCGCAACCGGGGTCGGCCGACTTGAAGGAGGCTCGCTTGGTGCATCATTTGCATTGCGGGACCGGTCACTTGTCGAAGCACAAGGCGCACTTGATGAAATCGCAGCGGACTTGATGGCACGCTTTCAAGACAATGCAAATGACCCGTCGATTTTACCCGGTTCTTTGGGGTTGTTGACCGATCAGGGCAATGCACTCGACCTTTTGGATTTACCCGGTTTGTCAGGCCGCATTGCAGTCAATCCTGATTTGGTTTCAAACGGCGTTGAAAACCCGGCGCTGCTGCGTGATGGGCTGTATGCGGTTGTGGCAGGTCCTCCCGGGGACGCGACACAGTTGAACCGATGGATTGAAGCGCTCAATCTGCCACGTTCCGACGCACCAGGAGCGGCAATGATGTCTGCATCAGGCCGCATCGCATCGTATGTGTCAGACATCGGCACGACGCGCTTGATGGCGCAGGAACAGCTGAGTTTCACGACCGCAAGATGGGATACATTGCGCGAAGCGGAACTGGCCGATGGCGTCGACACGGACGTTGAACTGCAAAGACTGATTCAAATTGAACAGGCTTACGCCGCCAATGCCAAGGTAATCCAAACCGTCGACTTCATGATGCAGCGATTGATGGAGCTATAGATGTCAGTTATTTCAACAGGTGATTTAGCGCAGCAGTTTACATCGTTACGAAGCGGTAACGCGATCAAGTCAGAGCTTTTTGAGCTGGTCGAAAGCCTGACGACAGGAAAGGTTGCCGACCTTACAAAGGCCCTGAATGGTGAAACGGCACGATTTTCAGGGATCAGTTACAGTCTTTCGCAACTTGAAGGCTATCTGCAGGTTGCGTCTGAAACCGGGCAAACACTGGGAAACGTGCAGATTGTCCTCAACAAGGTCGATGGCGTCCGCGGTGCCATGGCAGAGCGCCTTCTTTTGGTAAGTGACAGCAGTACCTCCGCCCAAATTGACGAGGCGGCGCGGGCATCGCGAAGCGGGTTTGAGGAGGTCGTGACGGCCCTGAACACCAGAATTGCAGATCGCGCGCTTTTGAGTGGGGCGCGTGTTGATACCGCACCACTTGCAACTGCGCAGACCATGCTGGCCGACATCCAAGCCGCCATAGGAGGTGCCACCGATCAGCTGAGCATCGTCGCCGCAGTCGATGCCTGGTTTAATGACCCCGCCGGTGGTTTCGCCACAAATGGCTATCAAGGCGCATCTGGCCCGCCCCTTGAACGTCGCCTGAACGAAACGTCGTCGGTCAGTATAGATGCGCGTGCCGATGATCCTGCGGTAAAGCAAGTGCTGCAAGGTGCAGCCCTTGCCGCCCTCGCAGATGACTTGCCGGGTCTATCCGGCGACACCAAAGCTGCTTTGCTGCAAGATGCTGCTGCCCAGCTTTATGGTTCGGCAAGCGGCCTGACCGCCGTTCAGGCCCGCATCGGGTTTTCTGAAGCGACCGTGATCCGCGCGGTGACAGAGATGACTGCCCAACAGACAGCGCTGGGGCTGGCTAAAAATGATCTGTATCTGGCTGACCCGTTTGAAACCGCCTCACGCCTCCAAGCGCAACAAACCCAGTTGGAGACTTTTTTCAGTGTGACGGCAAGGATGTCACAACTCAGCTTGCTGAGGTTCATCTGAATGAAGTTCATGAACATCATCTGCCTTCTTGTTGCAATATTCCTGCCTACGCTGTCGGTGGCGAACCCTGTTCGGATCAAAGATCTGGTAGAGTTTGACGGTGTTCGATCGAATGATCTGGTCGGCTACGGGTTAGTCGTGGGGTTGAACGGCACAGGTGACGGCTTGCGCAACTCCCCATTTACCGAAGATATCCTGGGCAACGTGCTTGAGCGACTTGGTGTGAACGTGACCGGAGAGCAGTTCCGCCCAAACAATGTAGCGGCGGTGCTGGTGACAGGCGCGCTGCCCCCCTTTGGGCGGGCCGGCAGTTCAATGGACGTGACTGTCTCTGCCATTGGGGACGCCGATAGTTTGCTGGGGGGGACCTTGATCATGACACCTCTGAAAGCGGCTGATGGTGACATCTACGCGGTCGCTCAAGGTACGATCATCGCCGGCGGAGCCGCAGCGGCAGGTGATGGGGCGACCGTTGTGCAAGGTGTTCCTACGGCCGGTGTTATCCCATCGGGCGCCACGATTGAGCGTGAGGTCGCTTTTGATTTCTCGGGAATGACGATCGTGCGCATGGCCCTGCGTACACCTGATTTTACGACTGCGGATCGTATCGAACGCGCCATCAACGCGGAATTCTCTGGCAGGGTGGCTGTAATGCTTGATGCCGGAACCGTAGAGTTAAATATTCATGCGACCAGAATGCGCTCGCCTGCGCATGCGTTGGTGCGTGTCGAAAACATTCTAGTACAGCCTGAACGCCGTGCACGCGTCGTTGTCGACCAACGCTCCGGTACGATTGTTATGGGGGAAGATGTCAGGATCAGCCGTGTCGCAGTAAGTCAGGGCAACTTGACGCTGCGCATTCAGGAAGCGCCTCTTGTGGCACAGCCAAATCCATTCGCAAACGGCGAAACCGTCGTCGTGCCGCGGACTGACGTGGATATCATCGAAGAGCCGGGTATCGGCCTTGCAGAAATTAATGGTGGTACCTCTTTAAGTGAGGTTGTCGCGGGTCTTAACGCGCTTGGCGTTGCGCCGCGCGACATGATCGACATCCTTAAAAGTATCAAAGCAAGCGGTGCGCTTCATGCCGAATT
>CBDTVH010000352.1:0-3418 GCA_965363665.1 uncultured Yoonia sp.
CAAGCGGATCAACCGGTTGCACGTCATAGTGGCCGTAAAATAAAATGTGAGGCCCGTCGCCGCCGGTGTGTGCCACGACCATCGGATGTCCGGGTGTGGGGCGTTTGGAGGCGTCAAACCCGATGGATTGCAGATCGGCGACCAGCCAGTCGGCGGCGGCGTCGCAATCGCTTTTGTAGGCCGGATCGGTCGAGATCGAAGGGATGCGTAGCAGTTCCAGCAGGCGCGCGGTCGCTTGCGGCAGGTCGTTGTCGATACGGGCGAGGACGGGATCTAGGGACATGGGGGGGCGGCCTTTTGCATCAGGTGTTTCAAAGCGGGGTTGATCGAAAGCGGCACAAAATCAGGTGGTTCTTGCGGCCTTCGCAACATCACCGCTTGCATACAGGCAGCCTTACGCACGGGCAAGCCGTGACACAGGCTGGTCAAGCGTCAGGGGGAAGGAATACCTGACTTTACGTCGTGTCGGTCGATGGTGCAGCATTACACTATCGTCAGATTATTTTGTCTGGTGCACGTTATAGAGTGAATTTGACATGACACAGATTTCCATTCTTGCGACGGCCCCTTTGTTAATCCTTGTTGCTGCGATTGGTTATGCAGTAGCGACCGTCGGTATCAAGCTTGTTTCTGAAGACGTTGTTTTTGCGGGTATTATCTTGCTCGCGCTGGGATTTGTCGGTGCAATTGTTGCTGAAGTCGCGCTGTTGCGCAAAACCGATCTGTCAGTGGTCTATATTACGATCGTGGCGACAGAGACGCTTTTGGTGTTGGTCTACGCGGCTATGATCGGCGAGGGGTTTGACCTTAAACAATTCGCCGGTGCGGCTATGGTGATGGTTGGGTTGGTGGTCGTGACGACCTGAAAGGCGGTTGAAACTTTTTGCAGGCTTGATGCAAATCAATGTCGCTGTCACCGGCATTTGTCATCAATGGCCCCCATGGGGGAGTGACACTTTGTAACGTCTTGTCCGAAGTTGATGCGCCCTATATGACGATTAGAACGATTCAAAAACCGCAAGAGGTAGTGGTTTTTGTACGGACAAAGAGGACGGAAGACTTGGACTATAACGCCCGATTGGACACAGCGATTGAACGTTTGCACGAGGAAGGCCGCTATCGGACCTTCATCGACATCGAGCGGAAGCGGGGCCAATTCCCCCACGCAACATGGTGCAAACCTGATGGGTCCGAGGCGCCGGTGACGGTGTGGTGCGGCAATGACTATCTGGGTATGGGCCAGCACCCCGCGGTTCTGGCTGCGATGCACGAGGCGATTGAAGCCACAGGCGCAGGCTCTGGTGGGACACGCAATATTTCCGGCACCACCGTTTATCACAAACGGCTGGAGGCCGAGTTGGCCGATCTGCACCGCAAGGAAGCGGCGCTGCTGTTTACCTCGGCCTATATCGCCAATGATGCGACGTTGAGCACGCTGCCAAAGTTGTTTCCGGGCCTCATTATATATTCGGACGCATTGAACCACGCGTCGATGATTGAAGGTGTGCGCCGCAATGGTGGGGCCAAGCGTATCTTCCGTCATAACGACATCGCCCATTTGCGTGAGCTGTTGGAAGCCGATGATCCCGCAGCGCCAAAGGTGATCGCATTTGAATCCATCTATTCGATGGATGGTGATTTCGGGCCAATTGCGGAAATCTGCGATCTTGCCGATGAATTTGACGCTTTGACCTATATCGACGAAGTGCATGCTGTTGGCATGTACGGCCCCCGCGGTGCGGGCGTGGCCGAGCGTGATGGCCTGATGGGCCGTATCGACATTATCAACGGCACCCTGGCCAAAGCCTATGGTGTGATGGGCGGTTATATCGCGGCCAGCGCAAAAATGTGTGACGCCATACGGTCCTATGCGCCGGGCTTTATCTTTACCACATCGCTACCGCCTGCCGTGGCGGCCGGTGCCGCTGCATCTGTCGCACACCTCAAGACCGACCAATCCTTGCGTGAACAGCATCAGACCCAGGCGAAAATCCTGAAGTTGCGCCTGAAAGGCATGGGTTTGCCGATTATCGACCATGGCAGCCATATCGTGCCGTTGATCGTGGGTGATCCGGTCCACACCAAGAAATTGTCCGACATGTTGCTGTCGGATTTCGGCATCTATGTTCAGCCTATCAATTTCCCGACCGTGCCACGTGGCACCGAGCGGTTGCGCTTTACGCCCTCACCGGTCCATGGCCCGCGTGAAATGGATGCATTGGTAGGCGCTTTGGATGGTCTTTGGTCACATTGTGCGCTAAATCGCGCTGAGCTTGCCGGTTAACGCCAGAACCCCTGTGCATAACTTTGCGGAACGTGTTAGGTAAGTATCAGGCGCACTTACTGTTTCGATTCGTTGGACAACGTGCGCTTAGGGGCATTAAGCGACGGGACAGTCGATGATCGGGAAGACCTTCAAGCGCGTAGACGCATCGGAGGACGTGCAGGCCGCAGGCTTTGACGCCTATGATTTGCGTCTGGGTGATTTGATGCGCGGCGAACGTGCGACAATGGGCAAAAGCCTTTTGGACGTGCAGCGCGAGTTGAAGATCAAAGCCGCTTACATTGCCGCAATCGAAAACGCCGACCCTTCTGCTTTTGACACGCCCGGGTTCATTGCCGGTTACGTCCGCTCGTACGCCCGTTATCTTGGCATGAACCCTGATGACGCCTTTGAAGCGTTTTGTGCGGAAAGCGGATTTGCCACGGCGCACGGGATGTCTGCCAAAGCCTCGTCGCTGAAGGGCAAGACGTTTGATCCGGGCGCATCGCCCCTGGGCAAAGACATTTTTTCATCCTCCGCCACGCCATTCATTCCCGCAGGCGAAGCTATGCTCTCTGGTGTGGAGCCACGGGCAATCGGGTCCGTCGCGGTGCTGGTCGCCCTGATCGCAGGTCTGGGCTATGGCGGGTGGACCGTGCTGCAAGAGGTGCAGAAGGTTCAGTTTGCACCCGTTGAGCAAACGCCGGTCGTGGTGTCGGACCTTGATCCTTTGGCTGGTGCCACGAATGCAATCCAGCCCAGCGATCCGTTAGAGGATTTCGAGGCACCGTCCCGTCAGGCGTTGGACCGGCTTTACCGTCCGCAAGCCTTGGATGTGCCTGTGTTGGTGGCACGTGACGCGCCGATTTCAACGCTTCGTCCCGGAACCTTTGCCGCACTCTCGCCTGATGCCGGTGTGCCGGACGCACCCGAAATGACCGTCGCTTCAGTGGATTTACCCCTTCCGCCTCCCATTCAGGTTGTCGAACCCGATGTGCCGGAGCTGCAACTTGTTGCTGTCCGTCCGGCATGGGTCCGGGTGCGGTCGGCTGACGGTACGGTGATTTTCGAAGGTGTGATGGAACCGGGGCAGAATTTTGTCGTGCCCGCCACCGAAGAGCAGATCGGAAGAGCACACGTCTGAACTCCAGTCAC
>CBDTVH010000353.1:0-3410 GCA_965363665.1 uncultured Yoonia sp.
CGCATCTTCCCATTCCTGCGCACAGGCGATGTATTCGATGGGGCGTCGAACCAGACGTAGAAGACCTTGCCCTCCATGCCGGGCCATACCTGATCGCCCTTCATGACGGGGATGCCCCAATCCAGATCGCGGGTGATGCCACGGTCCTGCAAACCGTCACCGTCGTTTAGCCACTTTTTGGCAATCGAGGTGGTCAGGATCGGCCAGTCTTTCTTGCTCTCGATCCAAGCGGCCAGATCATCTTTCAATTCGGATTGGCGCAGATACAGATGCTTGGTCTCGCGGACTTCCAGCTCGGTCGAGCCTGAAATCGTCGAATGCGCATCAATCAGGTCAGTCGGGTCCAGTTGCTTGGTGCAGTTGTCGCATTGATCCCCGCGCGCGCTTTCAAAGCCGCAGTTGGGGCAGGTGCCTTCGATATAGCGATCGGGCAGGAAACGACCATCCGCGACGGAATAGACCTGCTCTTCGGTGACTTCCTTGATCAGCCCGACCTCGGCCAATCGGGTGGCAAAGGCTTGTGTCAGTTTGTGGTTCTGCGGACTGGAGGAGCGGCCGAAGTGGTCGAAAGACAAACGGAACCCATCCGCAATCTCAGCCTGCACCGCGTGCATTTCCGCACAATATTCCGCCACAGGCTTACCGGCTTTCGCCGCTGCCAATTCCGCTGGCGTGCCGTGTTCGTCGGTCGCGCATAAAAACAGAACCTCATGCCCGCGCTGGCGCAGGTAGCGTGCATAAAGATCAGCCGGCAGTTGGCTGCCCACCAAATTTCCAAGGTGTTTGATCCCATTGATATAGGGAATGGCTGATGTGATCAGATGGCGGGCCATGGGACGTGTCCTTGCAGATTTGCAGCCTATCTAGCGGGGAGTGCTGGCAGATGCCAGATGTTGCTGACAGGCTGGCGTTTTGCCTGCGTCGGCGGTACACCTTGCGCAACGCCCCACACAGCCAAGGAGATACCCATGAAACGCCTGATCCCTATCATTATCGCCGCAACACTTGGGACCGCAGCCAGTGCGCAGGACGCCTATCTCGGCGTCGGTGTCGAATACCTTTACCCGCACTCAGGTGATGGGCAGAACGTCGCTTCCGGCATTGCCGGGCTTGGGTTTGATACCGGGTTGTTCGGTGTCGGCGCAGAAGCGGAATACGGCTTTCGCGTGACCGGTGGCAACGATTATGACACCGCGCGCGTGCGCGCCTGGGTCAGCTATGATTGGGCGGATTACTCATTCCGTTTCGCAGGTGGCGTTACCGAATACTACTTTGAAGATGACAATGCAGGCGGCTTCAACTTTGGCCTTGGGGCGGAGCGGGATGTATCACCGAACCTGACCCTGCGTGGCGAATTGATCCGCGACTTCATGGACGACACGTTTACCGAAGCGGTCACAACGACGCGTATCGCGATGCTTTACAAGTTCTAGCGCTCGCGGCTGCGGCCCAGCAGCCGCCCAATCACGAAACTGGTGCGCGGTGCATAGATATAGCGCGTCCGGTCCTCGGGCGTTTTGCGCACGCGCATGCGCGAAAGACCGAAGACGACCAAAATCAGGTGCCCGGCGGCGATGACGTAAAACAGTGCGGCGGGCCCGAACAGACCGATCAGCGCCGAGGTGGTATAAGGTGCCGCTATCGCGCCCACCGCAAAGAAGAACATCAAGGCGGCAGACAATTCCACACGTTGATCCGATGTGGCAAAGTCGTGGGCATGGGCGGTCGCGACGGAATAGATCGGAAATGTTGTCACGCCGAACAGAAATGACGCCACCATGATCGCGAACGTGCCGTTGCCAGCCGTGGCGATGGTGAAACCGCACGCCAGGACAGCCGCTATGGAAAGCCAGATCATGACCCAACGCCGGTCGTATTTGTCCGCCAGCCAGCCCACAGGGTATTGCGCAATCGCACCACCGGCGACGAAGGCCGCCAGAAACGACCCGATTTGATTGGCAGTCAGGCCGACCTCTTGACCGTAGATCGGGCCAACCATGCGGAAGGATGCGCTGGAAAGGGCCGCGACCAACACGGCGGCAACCGCCATTGGCGAACAGGCCCATGCGAGGGCCGGACGCAACCGCGTCGCGCTGGGCGTTTCAGGTTGCGGCACACGGGTCACTGCCAAGGGCAGCAAGGATGCGCAGCACAGGATCGTCAGGATATTGTAGGCGATGTAGGTTTCGATGTTGGCCAGGGCACCGATCATGAACTGCGCGATGAATGACGCACTGATGTCCGCGATCCTGTAGCTGGCCATGGCCCGCCCACGCGTTTCATTGGTGACTTTGGCCTGTAACCACGCCTCGATCACGGTATAGCAACCCGCCACGCAGATACCCGACCCGATCCGAAAGAACGCCCATAGATACGGGTCCGTCGTGATCACATGTGCGGCCAGACCGATGGCCCCCATCGCGGTGAAGGTGGCAAAGGCCCGGCTGTGACCAACGCTGCCCATCAGGCGCGGCGCCCACCAGCAGCCGATGAAAAACCCGAAAAAATGTGCAGACCCCAGAAAACCGACTTGAGACTGCGAAAACCCCCGTTCCAGCCCTGTCAAAGCATCCAGAGGTCCAACCCCGCCAGAGGACAGTTGCAGAAGGGCGACCGACAAAAACAATGCCGCAAAGGAAATGATCATGCGCATGACCCGACCTATGCGCCTGTCATCAGCCGGACGCTAGACCATAATCGACAAAACCTGGTCGCCTTTGTGCCCTTGCCCTCGGGCGTTGGCACATTAGGGTCTGGCGCGAACGCAGTTTTGAGGCAAACATAAATGAAGCAGCTCCCCCTTGGTCGCACCGATATCATGGTCAGTGAATGGTGCCTTGGCACGATGACATATGGCACCCACACGCCTGTGGATGATGCCCACCGTCAGATTGATATGTCGTTGGATGCAGGCATCAACTTTCTTGATACAGCCGAAATGTATCCGGTGAACCCCATCCGCGCCGAGACTGTCGGATTGTCGGAACAGGTGGTAGGCGACTGGATTACCAAGACCGGACGCCGGGATGAGATCATCGTGGCGACCAAGGTTTCAGGCAATAATCCGGGCTGGGTACGGGATGGGCGCGGTTACGACGGGGATGTGATCCGCGAGGCTGTGGATGGGTCGCTCAAGCGGCTGCAAACGGACGTGATTGATCTTTATCAGATGCATTGGCCCATTCGTGGCTCATATATGTTCCGCCAGAACTGGACCTATGATCCATCCGGTCAGGACCGTCAGCAGACGATGGATCACATGATGGACGTGCTCGAGGCGCTGAGCGAAGCAGTCAAGGCGGGCAAAATCCGGGCAATTGGAATGTCGAACGAAAGCGCCTGGGGCATGACCAAGTGGATTGATCAGGCCGGGGCTGCGGGTCTTGCGCGCATGGCGTCGGTGCAGAATG
>CBDTVH010000354.1:0-3405 GCA_965363665.1 uncultured Yoonia sp.
CGTGCCGATGTCCAATCAGGCGGGGCAGTCCAATCTGCGCGCGCGCCTGCTGGATGCGGGGCTGGAGGTGGCGGCGGATGATCCGGCCTTGCCCCGCATCATCGAGCGGATCAAGGAACGTGAGGCCGAAGGCTATTCCTATGACACCGCACAGGCCAGTTTCGAACTGCTGGCGCGCGAGGAACTGGGCACCTTGCCGCGCTTCTTCGAGGTGAAGCGCTATCGCGTCACCG
The DNA here is from genome assembly GCA_965363665.1 of uncultured Yoonia sp. Lineage (GTDB taxonomy): Bacteria > Pseudomonadota > Alphaproteobacteria > Rhodobacterales > Rhodobacteraceae > Yoonia. The sequence continues at coordinate 234 of CBDTVH010000354.1, forward strand.
TTGAGCGGCGCAAGGACAAGCGTAACCGCATGGTCTCAATCTCAGAGGCTGTCGTGGTCACAAAGGTTCACGGCCAGAAGATGCTGAACGTCAGCGAAAGCCAAGGTCCGGATGGGTCGGATCAAGGTCCTGTGAATGCGTTGAGCCGCGCGCTGTCGAAAGACCTTGGCCCCTATCAGGACATCATCGACGACATGCAGCTGGTCGACTTCAAGGTGCGCATCACGAATGGGGGGACTGAGGCGGTCACCCGCGTCATCATCGACAGCGAGGATGGCAAGGGGCGCCGCTGGTCCACCGTCGGGGTCAGTGCCAACATCGTAGACGCGTCCTTTGATGCGCTGATTGATGCGATCAACTGGAAACTGATCCGTGACGGGGCAAAGGCGGAAGCATGAGCTTTGAGGCCTGCGCCGCACTTGTCGAAAAGGCCGATCCGCTGCGGTTTCGCGTGGCGATGGCGGCCCCTGTTGCCGCGCGCAAGATCCTGTTTCCGCTGTACGCCTTCAATGTCGAGGTCGCACGCGCGCCGTGGGTGACGCAAGAGGCGATGATCGCCGAAATGCGCTTGCAGTGGTGGCGCGATGCGCTGGAGGAAATCGCCGAGGGCAAGACCGTGCGTCGGCATGAGGTCGTCGATGCGCTGGCGGGCTGTCTGGACCGGGAAGGGGCGCAATGCCTTGATGGGCTGATCGCCGCGCGACGGTGGGATGTTTACAAAGACCCGTTTGAAGGGCCTGAGCATTTTGACGAATATATCAATGCGACCTCGGGTCATCTGATGTGGACCGCCGCGCGCCTGCTGGGCGCCGCTGACGAGGCTGTGGTGCGAGACTTTGCCTTTGGCGTTGGCGTCGCGAATATCTGTCAGGCGGTTCCTGCGCTTCAGGCGCAAGGCCGACAGCCCTTGGTTGATGCGTCCGACGCAGGAATTGCTGCTTTGGCCGGTCGTGGTTTGGCACGGCTCGACAAGGCAAAAGCAGCGCGTGGGCATGTTTCAAAAGCTGCGGGTCCGGCTTTGGTTGCAGGCTATCACGCCCGCCCGGTTTTGCGGATGGTCAAGGCGACACCGCAACGGGTCACCGCAGATGCGCTGGATTTCAACCCGGCACGCGACAGCCTACGGTTTCTGAACGTATCGCTGCGCGGCTGGTGGCGCTAGACAGCCATCTTGGGCTGTCTGACCAACCAGATCAGCGACCCGCCTGCCAGCACAAGAAACGGCACCATGGCAAGGTTGACCGCATTCCAGCCCTCGACCGGTGTTCCGCCAGAGCAGTTCATCAGACCGCCAGAGGCCAGCGATGCGACGGTCACCATCCCAAAGACGATCATGTCGTTCATGCCTTGCACCGCACCGCGTTCCTCGGGCCGGTGGGCACCGGCAAGCATCGTGGTTGCCCCAATAAAGCCGAAGTTCCAGCCAAGACCAAGCAGGATCAGCGCGAGATAGAAGTTACCAAGCGCGACACCTGACAAGGCCACACCACCTGCTAACGCCAGAATGACCAAACCCAGCGAAACGATCCGCTCGACCCCGAAACGCGCGATCAGGTGACCTGTGAAGAACGAGGGCGCGAACATCGCCAGTACGTGTGCCGAGACAATGTCGTTCGCATCAGCGGTCGTGAAACCACAGCCGACAACGGCAAGCGGTGTCGAGGTCATCACCAGGTTCATCAGCGAATAGGACACCATCGCGCAAATGATCGCCACAAGGATGCGCGGGGCGCGCAGCAGTTCCATGCGGCTGCGGCCTGCCACGAGTGCTGCCTCAGGCTCTTTCCTGGAGCCTTTGGGCAGATCGAGCCAAAGGAAAAGGAACATGCCCACAAGGTTCAGAACGATGATCGCGACATAGGTACCGAGGAACGGGACGACGTAGGCGTCCTGCACCAATTTGTTGAGTTGCGGGCCGACGATAGCTGAGAGCAGCCCACCGGCCATGACATAAGAGATGGCCTTGGGGCGGAAGGCTTCGGACGCGGTATCAGTGGCGGCAAAGCGATAGAAACCCTGGGCCGACATGTAGATGCCGGTCAGGTAAGAGCCCGCCAGCAACGTGATAAAAGAGCTGGTGTAAAGGCCGTAGGCGGAGACAGCCGCGCCAACCGCTCCGGCAAAGGCCCCCAGAAAGAACCCGAACCGCCGCCCATTGCGCTGCATCAGCGGGCTGATCCACGGTGCTGTCGTCATGGAACCGAACACAATGAAAGAGATCGGCAGGGTGGCAAGGCAGACGTTGCTGGCCAGTTGCCCACCGGCAAGCCCGCCAACAACAAAGATCATCGGCAGTTGCGCACCCAGGATCGCCTGGGCCAGCACCAGAACGGCCACATTGCGTTTGGCCCGTCTATCGTCAACATAAATCATCGCTGTATCGGTACGCCGGGTCGTGGAAAGGTGCAAGAACTGCTTAGGCTTGATCAATAATATGCCCGAAACTGCCTGAGGCATTGTTCTGGATCAAACCCATCGGGGGCAGGGTCGTGCCTTCGGCATCCGTGGCAGCAAAGAGCGGCGTGCCATGTGCTTTCAGCGTTATGGCATAGTGGAACTCATGCCCTTTCCACGCGCCCCTGAACGGCCCTTCGCTGGCTGACAGATTGCGATAACCCAGATGTCGTTTGCGGGCCGCAAAGGACGTCTGCAATTGCAGCAATCCTGCCATTTCATGTACCTGACCGTCCTTGTCAGTCAGCGTTTCGCCCAACGTCATATAGCCGCCGCACTCGCCGTAAATTAGGGATTGCGTGCGGCGCAGGCTATCCAGAAATATTGCGTTCGCCGCCAGTTTGCCTGCATGCAATTCAGGATATCCACCGGGTAGATAGATCAGATCGGCCTGGGGTGCTGGGTCATTGGCAAGTGGTGAGAAGAACCGGATCTCTGCACCTGCGGCCCGCCAGTCCCCCAGCAGATGCGGATAGCTGAAGGCGAAAGCTGCATCTTGGGCGACAGCGATGGTTTGCGCCGGTGGCACGGGCTTGATCTGGCTGGTTGCCGTTTGCATCGGTTGCAGCATCGCTTGCAGGGCGGGCATGTCACAATGCGCCAGAACAAGGTTTGCGGCATCATCAAGATATGCCTCAAGGTCCGGTCGTTCCTGCGCCTGCACCAGTCCAAGATGCCGCGAGGGATGATTGAGCGCAGTCGTGCGTGGGACAGCCCC
>CBDTVH010000355.1:0-3404 GCA_965363665.1 uncultured Yoonia sp.
TCCGTGCGCTGTCACCGCATACCGACTTCTTCGGGATCGGGGATGAGATCTGGTCCGCCGAAAACCCCGCAACGGCACTGGGTGATCTACGGCGCGCGATGCTTGGCTAGACCTGCGCGCACCTGATCCTCCATCGCTTTGGCCAGCGCCTTGCGATCTGCAAAATCCGCAACTTTGACAGGCGGGTGGTAGACCACATGGACGCCACCCTGCCGCTTGGCGGCAAGTGTTGCCAACAGATGTGGCCCGAATTCCATATCCCCCCACCACCCGTAAAATCGCCGATCAGCGCCCGAGGGTGCGCGGTAGACCACGGATACCGGCTGCATCTGCAAATTGTCCCGCAGTGCGGGATCAAAGAACGCGCCGAAAAGGGCCGGTTTGAACGGCAACACCTGAAGGCCGTCTGTCGAGGTTCCTTCGGGAAAGAACAGCAGCTTGTGCCCCGCCGCCAGCCTGTCGCGAAACAGCGCGATCTGATCGCGGACCTTGCTGCGGTCACGCGTGATGAAGACCGTTCCGGTCGCGCGCGCCAGCCATCCGATGGCAGGCCAGCCTGCGACCTCGGACTTGGATACGAAATAGATGCGCTTGCGCGCGTTCAACGCAAAGATATCCAGCCATGATGCATGATTGGCCACCACGGCCCCTGCGCCTTGCATAGGCGTACCTTCGGTCGTGTACTGAATACCCAGCAGCACAAAGGCGCCACGGCAGACAAACTGCGTGATGTAGGGCGTCACCGGCCGGCGCAGACCGCAAAGCGGACGTTCAACTAGCCGGACCAACAACAAAATCAGCAATCCGCCAAAGACCAGGATGATCAGCGGAACGGCCCGCAAAACCACACGAACCCAGCCCATCGCGCCATACCCGCCATCCGGCGGTGTCGTTTCGCTGTACCAGGTATCACCCATGGCGCATCCCTTTGGACAGCATCGTTTTTTGCAGGTTCCTGATCGCCGCACTTTCAAAAATGATGCAGATGTCGACGGTGTTGAAAGCGTAATCGACAAAAGCGCCCTCACCCACCATTGCCCCCAAACGCAGGTAGGCTTTGATCAGTGCAGGCATTTGCCGGACAGCGGCGACGCGATCCAGCGTGTCAGGTCCTTCGATATCCATCGACAACGCCGTAGGTCCGATTGCTTTGACACGTAAGCCTTCAGGCGCAAGGTATTTGTGGTGCAGCAGGCTGAGTGGACCGGCCAATGCGGCCACATCCGTCCCGTGAAACGACGCCACGCCAAAAAGTACGTCGATGTCATGCGCTTTGACATAATCCGCCAATGCAGCCCACAGGTTCAACATACCCTCACCGCCGCGGTAATCGGGATGCAGGCAGGATCGCCCTAGCTCAAGCAGTTGCTTTCCGCTTTGGAAGAAAGGGGTCAGGTCGTATTCCTCGGCGCAATAGAAGCGTCCGGCGGCGGCGGCCATGTCTGCGGTCATCACGCGGTAAACCCCGACAACCTGATCATCCTGCGCACGCGTTTGATCAAGCAACAGGATGTGTTCTGCGTGCTGGTCAAACACATCCCTTTCCAGACGCGCCACATGATCGACCAAAGGACCGTCACCACCAAGTTCTGCGATGAATACTTCATAGCGCAGGCGTTGTGCTGCGCATATCTCGGATTGTGTCCGCGCGATTCTGGTCGAGAATACGGGATTGGCCTTGGCCGTTATGTGGGTCCTTGCGGTCATGCCTATCGATTCTGTGATAAATTAACCATTTAGCAACCAATTCGCGCGACTAAGTGAAAAGACTGTTGATAACTTCACTTGCCTAACTCTCCCTTAGGTTGTAGTCATTCATGAACCAGTACGAGTAGAACGCGTTTACCATCAATGACGACCTTTCCCATCTCCCGAAAATTCACGGTGATTTTGTCGCCAATGTTGGATTGCACCTGCCCGGTGCCCCACTCTGGCTTTTCGGGATGGCGTACCAGCATGCCTGGTTCAAGGATTGCATTAAAGTCAGACATCACTTCTTTCTCAAAACGGAGGCTGCATTATGCAACCTGATCTCGCAGCGCTCGTTGGCTCGCGCATTTGCCACGACCTTATCAGCCCAATTGGGGCAATCGGCAATGGTGTCGAGCTTTTGGCACTGACCGATGGTGATACCGGCGCTGAAATGGATCTGATCAGCGAAAGCGTGCAGAACGCCAGCGCGCGGATCAAATATTTCCGCATCGCTTATGGGGCCGCCAGCGATGAGCAGACAGTCAGCCGGACTGAGGTTCTGTCGATCCTCGCGGCCACAGCGCGCGGCGGACGTTTCAACTATATCTGGAAAATTGATGGTGATCAGCGGCGCAGGTTGGTGCGATGCGCGCTTTTGATGCTGCAGGCGATCGAGGCCTCCTTGCCGTTGGGCGGTGATATCCAAATCACGCTGGATGGCGATATATGGGTCATGCGCGGCCAGGGTCCGCGCCTGGCGGTCGATCAGGAACTTTGGGACAATCTCTTGTCACCACAAGCCGGTTTTCAATACACGGCCGCGCATGTGCAGTTCGCACTGCTGCCCGGTGTTTTAGCCGAGGCGGGGCGTGCGTTGCAATTCGATCATGGTGCAGACAGTATGGTGGCCCGGTTCTAAGGCCGCACCGCCCCGTTGCCCGTAACCAGATACTTAAAGCTGGTCAATTGTGTCGCACCAACGGGTCCGCGCGCATGCAGTTTTCCTGTGGCGATCCCAATCTCGGCACCCATCCCGAATTCACCACCATCAGCAAACTGTGTTGAGGCATTCCGCATCAGGATCGCGCTGTCGAGCTGTTTGAAAAAATGGGCCGCCGCCTGATCATCCGCCGTAATGATCGCATCAGTATGATCGGACCCGAAGGTGCGGATATGGGCAATCGCCTCGTCCACGCCATCGACTAGTTTCGCAGCACAGATCATGTCAAGGAATTCCTTGCCGAAATCATCAGGCTTGGCTGGGGTGGTGCCATCAATCTTGGCCAGTTCGCCCTCCGCGCGCACCTCGACCCCCGCTTTCAGCAAAGCATCCACCAGCATGGACCCATGTTGCGTGTAAAAGCGCCAGTCGATCAGCAAACACTCCATCGCGCCACAAATTCCGGTGCGGCGTGTTTTGGCATTCAGCACAATCTCAAGCGCCATGGCAGGATCAGCGGTCGCGCCGACGTAGATATGGCAAATCCCCTCAAGGTGGGCAAAGACCGGCACACGCGCTTCACGTTGAACCAGGCCAACAAGGCCCTTGCCGCCACGCGGTACGATGACGTCAATGTGGTCGGTTGCGGTCAGCATGGCTGATACCGCCGCGCGGTCACGCGTGGGCACCAGTTGGATTGCGGTGGCAGGCAGGCCCGCCTGTTTCAGCCCGGTTTGCAGGCATGCATGGATCGCAGTTGACGAATGAAAAC
>CBDTVH010000356.1:0-3404 GCA_965363665.1 uncultured Yoonia sp.
GCTGTGGTCAGCCTTGTGCAAGGTCTGTCGGTTTGATCCCCGTTCCCAGCAATACTCGGGTCTGGTTGGCGGCTGGGCTTGGCTTTGACTTTTGGCAGGACGCCTGCATCCTTGATCGCCGTCACCGGGTTTTCACCTTCCCGAAAGCCTTTCGACCTGGCCACATCCAACACCGTCTTGATCCGCTGGGAAAGCCGCCGCGCCGTTTCGTGTTTGTCGGTCCAGATTGGCGACAGGCACATCAGCACTTCGGGCTGGCCAATGCTGTCAATCGGCATCCGCCCGATCTTGGGAAAGGCATAGTCGCACAAGGTGTTAATCCATTGCTGCCCGTGCTTGCCGTTCTTCCATGTTGGCATCCGGTCGATATGAACTTGCTGGGCGATTTCTGCGAAGGTGGGGATTTCGCGCTGGGCGTTAAAGCACGGGTACAAACCCTGCTTGGCCATGCGGCGATATTCCAGCGCCCGGTCGCGGGCTTGGTTGATCGTGACCACATCTGCGCCACCCAGCCCGAAATCGGTGCGCAAAGGTGCGCCTTGTTTGTTTTTCTGTCCTTTGACAGTGACGCGCACGATCCAGCGGCGTGCGCCAGATGGATCAACCACCAGATAAAGCCCGTTGCCGTCGCCATGCCGACCCGCCCCCAAATTCTCGACCAGCTTCTTTGTCAGTTTGCCAGAAAGCGCCATCGAAAATACCACTATTCATACCACTTAATGAAGCAGTACATGAGTAATCGAAAGAAATCCGATACAATAATACGAAGCGGTATCAGTCAGTAAAACAAAGCGATAGGGCCACCCGAGGCGACCCATCAACATCATCAAGAATGGCATGGTGGCGGACAGACAGGGATTCGAACCCTGGAGACGGTCTCCCGCCTACACACTTTCCAGGCGTGCGCCTTCGACCACTCGGCCACCTGTCCGTGGGGCGCGGTTTAGCCCCATCCCCCACCCTTTTGCAAGACCCTATACATATGTTTGTGAGCCCCCTTTACCTTGGGCCCGCCTGCATCCTACAAAAGAGACTGCATAAATAAGGGGCCGACCAGCATATGCTGCACGATCCGCCGAAATCCGGCAAAGCTGAAAGGCCGAGCGAGACAACGCGCCTGCAAACTGGCGCGTTGCTTATTATTGCCTTTGCCGTCGTCTTGTTCCTGCTGGTGCAGGCCCGGTTCGTGCTGATTTCGCTGGCCACGGCGATCATTCTGTTCAGCCTGACCAGTGATGTGATCAACTTTATCGCGCGCCAGCGGATCGGGCCGTTTCGCATCCCCAACACGCTGGCAAGTATTGCCGCGATGGTGCTGATCGCGGCCGCCTTGCTGACGCTGACCTCGATCCTGCTCGCGCAGGTGAACACCGTGTTGGTCACGACGCTGTCTTACGCCGAACGCGCACCTTCCGCCGTGGCGTCGTTGTTTGCATGGCTTGGCGAAGATAGTGAGCTGGCCATTTTCAACGCTCTGAAATCGGTTGAAATCTCGGGCTATCTGCGGGGTGCCGCCAGTCAGGCCAGTGGGGTGACGCAGGCGACCGTGCTGATCATCCTCTTCGTGGGCTTTCTTTTCGCGGAACGGATCTGGTTTGAAACCAAACTTCTCAGCCTTGTGGGAGACAAGACGCAGGCAGAGCGTGTCGGCAAGATCATCCAGTCGATCATTCACCGCGTGAACTACTATCTATTGGTCAAGACCGTGATCAGCGCCATCACGGGCGCGATGATCTTTGTGCTGGCGCGGGCCTTCGGGCTGGAACTGGCCACGTCGCTTGGCATCATCACCTTCGTGCTGAACTTCATTCCCAACATCGGGTCTATCGTTGCCACGGCGCTGATCGCCTTGGTTGCCCATGTTGAAATCGGTGATCCGACGATCACGCTTGCGATTTTTGCCATCGCCGGGGTCATTCAATTCGTGAACGGCAGCATTATCGACCCGATGATGATGGGGCGCGCACTGCGCTTGTCGTCTTTCGGCATTATCCTGTCACTGGCGTTCTGGGGTGCTGTCTGGGGGATACCGGGTATGTTCCTGTCCGTGCCGATCATGGTGATGCTGCTGGTCGTTTGCAGCCATGTGCCGAACCTGCGCAACGTCGCGGTGCTGTTGTCACGCGAAGGATTGCCGGAATCCGAAAAGATGCTTGATCAACCAATCGAACGCGATCTTTTCGGCCAGGACCTGAAGCCTGATTAACGGTTGGGGCGTGGTGCCGGTGGCGGCTTGTCAGCCAATGGCTGACGCGCGTAATAGGTCACGTCTTCGGTAAAATATTGATAGCTATCGGCATTATCAATGGCCCGGCGCGGATAACTGCGCGCCATCTGCGCGCACTCGGTCCGGGAATAGCAATGATCGTCGGTCGCGGCGACATGCAGGAAGTGGGTGATTTCATGCACGATAGTCCCCTCGCGCGTCCCATTATCGGACCTCCGATCGCCGGGACGCAGCGCGGTCAAGGGCGGCAATTGAAAGAACGATGGGCACAGATGCATCAGGTAAGGCTCATCCGCAAAGACCCACGCGTATTCCCCGGCGCTGCAGCCATCGGCCGCCACAGCGTGACATTGGGCCGTGACGGCCCCACCACGCAGTGCGGTGACCACTGATTTCAAACTGGCACGCACCCGCTCTGCATTCGTTTGTGAATAGGCACCGAACCATCTTTGATAATCAGAGGTGTCACCAACCGCGACCGCCGCCTTCAAGGTCAGATCCTTTGCCGTGCCAAGCGCGTCATCAATGATCTTGGTCTGTTCGGTATTGCAGCCCGCATAAGGCGTGTCCGCAGCAGCAGGCAGACCCACGCAGGTCAACCCCGCCACAATGATCACGACACGCAACATTGGCCTACTCCAGATGCAAATAGACGCGCCGGTTCTGGCGGCCCTTCTTTTCAATTTTGCCAAGACGTACCCGCCCGATCTCGTCGGTATTGGCGACATGCGTGCCACCGCAGGGCTGCAAATCAGCGGTCTCGTCACCGACACCGATGCGGACAAGGCGGATCTTTCCACTGCCGCGCGGGGGCTGCACCGACATGGTTTTCACCAGATCGGGCTGCGCATCAAGTTCGGCATCCGTGATCCACTCCTCTGTCACATGCATGTTGCAGGCGATCAGGCGGTTCAGGTCTTCCTCCAATGCGGCTTTATCCTCTGGCGCGTCGGGCATATCGAAATCCAGGCGCCCCTTGTCCGCCCCGATGGCACCGCCTGAGACCGGCAACGGGATGACCACCGACAGCAAATGCAAGGCCGTGTGCACGCGCATGTGACGATAGCGGCGGTCCCAGTTCAGCCCCTGTGTCACCTCTGGCCCAACCGCAGGCAGGCCCGCCGGTTCTGCGGGAACAAGCACCAAGGTCGCGGCATCCCCCTTTACACAGGTCGCA
>CBDTVH010000357.1:0-3402 GCA_965363665.1 uncultured Yoonia sp.
AGAGGAATACCCCGATGGCTTTGAAGGCGTGACGCTTGGCGATGCTGACTGCCAGCGCGTCGCAGCTGCGGCCGCCGCGATGCACCGCGTTGCCGAAATCCGGCGCACACGCATTTCAGGGCGGATGGATAACCACGAACGTCACGTGGGCGAAGATTGGGTGGTGACGCTGCAAGGACAGTCTCATGATGTGAAAATCAATGCCGATAAGTCCGGCGCGGATGTCGGCATCAACGGTAGCACTCTTCGGGTGGAAAGCGATTGGACGCCGGGCGATCCGCTGGCGCGTCTGAGTGTGGATGGCACGCCGTTGGTGCTGAAAATCGGCAAGATATCCGGCGGGTTCCGCGTGCGGTATCGCGGCGCTGACCTGAAAGTGCATGTGCGCACCCCGCGTCAGGCCGAACTGGCAGCCCTGATGCCTGAAAAACTCGCACCCGACACATCCAAGCAACTGCTATGTCCGATGCCCGGTCTGATCGTAAAGGTCGACGTCGCCGAAGGCGATGAAGTGCAGGAAGGACAGGCGCTTTGCACGGTCGAGGCGATGAAGATGGAAAACATCCTGCGCGCCGAAAAGAAGGGTGTGGTCAAGACGATCAAAGCGGGCGCTGGCGATAGCCTGGCCGTGGACGAAGTGATCATGGAGTTTGAATAGGTGCGCGACTGGCTGCCATATACGGCTGCCTTCGGGTTGGCGCTTGCCTCGGCGATGGGCGGCTATGTCATGGGCTTTATGATTGTGGAGTCAGGAACGGGCTTTGGCCTCGCAAGTCTTTTGGCGATGGCCCTGCTGCCCTTGACGGTGGCCTATGCGGTCTTCGTGGTCAGCTTCGCTGCTTTCAGCGATCAGTGGCTGGGCTGGACAAAAGCTGTGGTTGGGGCGGCGTTTGTCTTTGTCACGACACTATTTTGCTTTGTCCTGATCGCACAGGACCTCTTGGATGAGGGACCCGCAGCCATTTTGCTTGCGCTCATCCTCTTTTTCGGAGGGCGCTTCTTGCTCAAGCGTGCATCCCTTGCCTAGGCGCGGTTACGGCTGGACCATCCGGCGATCCATGATCTCTTGCTGGCGCAGGGGCATCTTGTCGATAGACCGGGACAATTCACGTACGCTCCAGGGGGATGGCTTGCGCAGGGCCACGCGCCCGTCCTTGTCGACCAACGTCATCATATATCCGCGCGGGCGCAGCCGTGTACGTACATCGGACATTTCGTTCGGGTTTGTGTCGGTGATTATGATGACATCGCGTTCGACCAATTGGTCGATATCGGCCATCAGCAAATCGAACTGCTGGCGAAAGCGGGGGTCACTGGGTGTGTCTGCAAAAACGACCAACGGGCGCAAGACCCACTGCAACTCGGCCAAGTTGATTTCACTGCCGTCAAAGACGGTTGTGGGCATTTCTTCCCAGCGTTCGAGAACTGTTTTTTCTTCTGCCGTTGCGGGCAGTGCGATCAGTGCGGCAAGCGCGATGTTCATTAATAACTTCATGAACATGGATATAGACGCGCTTATGCCAAAAGCTAAGGGGCAACCGCATTTTGCTGGAAACAAATGCGTGTACGCCACAGAAATTTTCGCCGGAGGTGCCAATGTCTGACAAGAAAACATGGGAAGAGATTGCCCGCAAAGAGCTGCGTGGCAAGCCTTTGGAGGCGCTGACATGGGAAACGCTGGAAGGCATCCCCGTGCAGCCGCTTTATACCGCCGATGATACGGACGGATTGCCGCACATGGGCGGTATTCCGGGGCAGGCCCCGTTTACGCGTGGGGTGAAGGCCACGATGTATGCCGGCCGCCCGTGGACGATCCGCCAATATGCGGGGTTTTCGACGGCGGAAGAGTCGAACGCGTTTTATCGCAAGGCATTGGCTGCGGGTCAGCAGGGCGTGTCCGTTGCCTTTGATCTGGCGACCCATCGGGGCTATGACAGTGACCATCCCCGGGTCGAGGGCGATGTCGGCAAGGCCGGCGTGGCGATTGATAGCGTTGAGGACATGAAAATCCTCTTTGATGGCATCCCGCTGGATCAGGTCAGCGTGTCCATGACGATGAATGGCGCGGTTATTCCGATCCTCGCCAATTTCATCGTGGCCGGGGAAGAGCAGGGGCATCCGCGCAATGTGCTCTCCGGCACTATTCAGAACGATATTCTGAAAGAGTTCATGGTGCGGAATACTTACGTCTACCCGCCGGAACCTTCGATGCGGATCATTGCGGACATTATTGAGTACACCACCAATGAGATGCCGAAATTCAATTCGATCTCGATCTCCGGCTACCATATGCAGGAAGCGGGCGCTAACCTTGTGCAAGAGCTTGCCTACACGCTTGCTGATGGGCGCGAATACGTGCGGACCGCTATTGCGCGCGGCATGGATGTGGATAAGTTTGCAGGTCGCCTGTCGTTCTTTTTTGCCATCGGCATGAACTTCTTCATGGAGGCCGCCAAGCTGCGCGCCGCCCGTCTGCTCTGGTCGCGCATCATGGCAGAGTTTGAACCCAAGGATCCAAAGTCCTCTATGCTGCGCACCCATTGCCAGACCTCTGGCGTGTCGTTGCAGGAACAGGACCCCTATAACAACGTCATCCGAACAGCTTATGAGGCGATGAGCGCGGTTCTAGGCGGCACACAGTCGCTGCACACCAACGCGCTGGACGAGGCGATTGCGCTGCCCACAGAGTTCAGCGCGCGGATTGCGCGGAATACGCAGTTGATCCTGCAAGAGGAAACCGGCGTCACCAATGTCGTCGATCCGCTGGCGGGCTCTTACTACGTCGAAAAGCTGACCCATGATCTGGCCGAAGCCGCGTGGAAGCTGATCGAAGAAGTGGAAGAGATGGGCGGCATGACCAAGGCCGTCGCCTCTGGCATGCCGAAACTGCGGATCGAAGAGACGGCGGCGAAGCGGCAAGCGGGGATTGATCGCGGGACCGAGGTGGTCGTTGGTGTCAATAAATACCGCAAAGACAGCGAAGACCCCATCGACATTCTGGATATCGACAATGACGCGGTGCGCCTGTCGCAAATCGCCCGGATCGAGGCCACGAAAGCTGCCCGCGATGATGTGGCTTGCGAGGCGGCTTTGATGGAAATCACCCGCCGCGCGAACGAAGGCGGCAACTTGCTCGAAGCGGCGGTCGAAGCATCACGCGCCCGCGCCACAGTCGGAGAGATCAGCATGGCAATGGAAAAGGCATTTGGACGGCACCGCGCCGAAGTGAAGACTTTGGCAGGCGTCTATGGCGCGGCCTATGAAGGCGACGAAGGGTTCGCTGCGATTCAGGCCAGTGTCGAGGCATTCGCCGAGGAAGAGGGGCGCCGCCCGCGCATGCTGGTCGTCAAGATGGGGCAGGACGGCCACGACCGGGGCGCGAAGGTGATCGCCACCGCCTTT
>CBDTVH010000358.1:0-3393 GCA_965363665.1 uncultured Yoonia sp.
AGCAGGTTCTCGAACGGGTGGGCTTCGATTACGCAACCCGTGCCGCCCGCAAGCGGCGCAACCTCCGCCTCGATCATGGCAACGCGCTCTTCCAGCGTGAAAAGCGGTCCCTTGTCACGGTTGATCGCGACACCAATCACCAGCTTGTCCACCAGCGAACAGGCACGCCCGATGATATCAAGGTGACCATGCGTGACCGGATCAAATGTGCCGGGGTAAAGTCCTACGCGCATGGCAAACCTCGTGGTGTCTCAAGTCGGTGCCAAGCAACAGTATTCCGGACAGGAATGCAAGAACGGGCTTAGTGCCCCATAATCATGCCTTCGAGCGATTCCTTTTCCATCGCAAGTTGCGCCAAGCGCCCCTTGACCGCATCCCCGATCGAAATCAGGCCGACCATCTTGCCATCCTGCATAACGGGCAAGTGCCGAAAACGGCCCTCGGTCATGATCTCCAGCACTTCCAGTGCCGAATTCGACGGGCTGCATGTGGTCAGTTTCGAGGTCATCAAGTCACGCACCGGATCCGTCAAACAGGCCACACCGCGCTTACCCAATTCACGCACGATATCCCGTTCAGACAGGATCCCATCGAGTGTTTCACCATCGCTGGACACCACGACCGTCCCGATACGGTGCTCGGACAAAAGCTTGGCCGCTTCCGTAACAGTGGATGTCGGGGTCACTGAAATCACGCCCATCTCAGGTTTCGATTTCAACATTTGAGATACTAGCATATGCGGATTCCTTGATGATGCTCCGGGCCTTCAGCGTCTCAAATGGAGGGGCTAGCTGTCAAGCTTGCCGTTTCTGCTGGTCCACTTGACTGGATGGTCATTGAAAAGGCGATTGCGCCTTCCAGCCCCTGATGATCCTCGCTAAGGTCGATCTGGAAATGACACATAGGGAGGGGATCAGAATGCAAGAGCTGACCCACTATATCGGCGGCGCGCACGTCAAAGGTACATCGGGCCGTTTTGCCGATGTCTTCAACCCCGCAACGGGCGAAGTTCAGGCGAAGGTACCGCTGGCCAATGCCGAAGAAATGGCAAAGGCCGTGGCAATTGCTGCAGAAGCCCAACCTGCATGGGCGTCCGTGAACCCACAGCGTCGCGCACGCGTCATGATGGCCTTTGTCGGGCTGCTGAACCGCGACATGGACAAACTGGCCGAAGCGCTGTCACGTGAGCACGGCAAGACCTTGCCGGACGCCAAGGGCGATGTGATCCGCGGGCTTGAGGTTGTCGAATACTGCATCGGCGCGCCGCAGATGCTGAAAGGTGAATTCACCGACAGCGCCGGTCCCGGCATTGATATGTATTCGATGAAGCAACCTTTGGGTGTGACCGCCGGCATCACGCCTTTCAACTTCCCTGCCATGATCCCGATGTGGATGTTCGCGCCCGCCATCGCCTGCGGCAACGCCTTCATCCTCAAACCATCCGAGCGTGACCCATCCGTGCCCCTGATGCTGGCGGAATTGATGGAGGAGGCAGGTCTGCCCAAAGGCATTCTGCAAGTCGTCAACGGTGACAAGGAAGCTGTTGACGCGATCCTTTATGATGACACGATCCAATCGGTCGGCTTTGTCGGCTCCACGCCCATCGCGGAATACATCTACGGCACCGGCTGTTCACAAGGCAAACGCGTGCAGTGTTTCGGCGGCGCCAAGAACCACATGATCATCATGCCCGACGCGGATATGGATCAGGCGGCAGACGCGCTGGTGGGTGCCGGATACGGTGCGGCTGGCGAACGCTGCATGGCAATCTCGGTCGCAGTGCCCGTGGGCGATGATACCGCAGACCGGTTGCTTGCAAAGCTGGTGCCAAAGGTCGAAGCGCTCAAGGTGGGCCCGTATACATCCGGCAATGACGTGGATTACGGCCCCGTCGTGACAGCCGCAGCCAAGGCCAACATCGAACGTCTGGTGCAATCGGGCATCGACCAGGGTGCCAAGCTGGTCGTGGACGGGCGCGATTTCAGCCTTCAGGGCTATGAAGACGGCTTTTTCGTTGGCGCCCACCTGTTCGATAACGTCACCAAGGACATGGACATCTACAAAACCGAAATCTTCGGTCCTGTCCTGTCAACGATCCGCGCGCAATCCTATGAAGAGGCCATCGGTCTGGCGATGGACCACGAATACGGCAACGGCACCGCGATCTTCACCCGCGACGGCGATACCGCGCGCGATTTCGCAAACCGGATCAACATCGGCATGGTCGGTATCAACGTGCCCATCCCCGTTCCGCTGGCTTACCACACCTTCGGCGGCTGGAAGAAATCCATGTTCGGCGACCTGAACCAGCACGGACCCGATGCGTTCAAGTTCTACACGCGGACCAAGACAATCACATCGCGCTGGCCGTCTGGAACCAAAGAAGGTGGCGAATTCTCGATCCCGGTGATGGAATAATCCACAAAGGCCCACCCAACGCGGTGGGCCTTTTTTGTGGCTCACGACCGCTTGCCAAAAAGCACCGATCCACGCAATATATGAACAAGCGTTCAATTCTTTGACGGGAGGCAGGAATGGACTTCGCGCTTTCAGAAGAACAAACGGCCATTTTCGACATGGCGCGGGATTTTGGCGCAGAGCATATCGCGCCGCATGCGCGCACCTGGGAAAGTGATGGCACCATCCCCAAAGAGCTTTGGACGAAGCTGGCAGAATTGGGGTTCGGCGGGCTCTATGTTTCCGAAGACCGCGGTGGCGCGGGCCTTTCACGGCTGGATGCGACCCTGGTTTTCGAGGCGCTGTCGCAATCCTGCGCCTCGGTTTCGGCCTTCCTGTCGATCCACAATATGTGCGCAAAGATGGTTGACGCCTATGGCACGGACGCGCTCAAGGACCGTATCCTGCCCAAGGCCCTGACGATGGAAACCATCCTGTCGTATTGCCTGACAGAACCGGGGTCCGGGTCGGACGCAGCCGCACTCAAGACCAAGGCTGTCAGGGACAATTCAGGCTATCAACTATCAGGCACGAAGGCGTTCATTTCAGGCGGCGGGTATTCCGACGCCTACATCGTCATGGCCCGCACCAGCGATGATGGCCCCAAAGGGATCAGCGCGATTGTCATCGAAGACGGCGCACCCGGCCTGTCCTTCGGCGGGCTCGAGGACAAGATGGGCTGGCGGTCGCAACCCACCCGGCAGGTCCAGTTCGACGACTGCCCCACGCCGCTGGGCAACCTCCTGGGCGAAGACGGCCACGGCTTCCGCTACGCCATGGCCGGGCTCGACGGCGGCCGACTCAACATCGCGGCCTGTTCGCTCGGCGCCGCGCAGCAGGCGCTGGACCAGACGGTCGATTACGTGCGCGAACGCAAGGCCTTCGGCCGGAGCCTCGCCGAGTTCCAGAACACCCAGTTCCGCCTCGCCGAGATGG
>CBDTVH010000359.1:0-3391 GCA_965363665.1 uncultured Yoonia sp.
TCTGCGGCTTCTTCAGCGCCGCGCCGTCCATGCGTTCCGAATGGGCGATCCCGTGGCCAGCAATCATCAGGTTCATTGCACCAGGCTCGATCCACTGATCCGTGCCAAGACTGTCACGGTGGTGAATGGCACCGCGATGCAGGTAAGTCACTGTTGCCAAACCGATATGTGGATGCGGGCGTACGTCGATCCCCTGTCCGGTGACAAACTCTGCCGGCCCCATCTGGTCAAAGAAAATGAACGGCCCGACCATCTGGCGACGCGGTGCAGGCAGCGCACGCCGCACCTCAAACCCGCCCAGATCGCGGGCACGTGGCACGATGACGGTTTCGATCGCATCGACGGCATCACCGGTTGGGCAATCAGGATCAAGGGCGGGATTCCAGCTCATCTCGGGTACTCCTCTAAATCAGGTTGGCCCATAGATAACCTGTGCGCCGATAAATAACAGGGCAACAGACGAAGATGCAGAGTGCGAAAATGCACATATATCAGCGACGCAAGGCCAGCATCAGCATTCTACTAAACGTCAAAGAAGAAAATGGTGGGTGATGAGAGGCTCGAACTCCCGACATCTTCCGTGTAAAGGAAGCGCTCTACCAACTGAGCTAATCACCCGCTGGGGGATCATTTAGACCAGCAGCACGGGTAGTGCAAGCCTCATTCCAACAGGAATTGTACGCCATCTTTCAGATGAAAAACGCAGCCCTGTCCGCCATGGCTGGTCCGCTGTGCATGGGCTTTTTCACCCACCACCAGCCCACGGATCATGCTGCTGGTGATCCCATGCGTGACCAGCACGGCAGGCCCCGACAGATCAGCCAGAAACGCGCGGCACCGGACCTTGAGCCGGGCAAAACCTTCACCGTTCGGGGCGATTTCATACTGCGCCATGAACGGATCCTTGCCCTTGGGCACAGGCAGCTCATCGCGCAATCGGCCGGACCAGTCACCGACCCCGATTTCGCGCAAGCGGTCATCCGTGCGGATATGATCGGCGATACCCGCAAGCGCGATACCTGCCGTCTGAAAGGCCCGGCCCTGCGGACTGGTCAGGAAGATAAAACCGCTCAAGTCCCGTGCCGCAAGGATCGCGCGCTGCCGCGCTGCGTCGCGCAAACCCTTCGCAGTCAGTGGCGAATTCAGTTCACCCTGCATACGGTTTTCAGCGTTCCACGCGGTTTCGCCATGGCGCAGGATGTAGAGTTCGGGATGGGACATGTGCTTTCGGCGGGTCAGACGTCGTCGTCAGAAATGGCCGCTTTGGTCGCGTTCTTGGGCGTGCGGAGTTTCAGTGTCATGACCGCAGCGCCGCCATCCAATGCCTTCGTCTTGACCACCCGCAGCTTGCCAAGCGGCGGTACGTTCACCTCTGCCCCGTCGCGCAATGCATCACCAAGGACGGCAAGCGCTGCCTCGACCGTGGGTTTGACGTCCCGCTTTTTAAGGTTGGTCCGCAGAACCACTTCTTCCAGTAATTCCGGCTTTTTCATCAGTTTCGTTTCGGTCTCGTTTGGCGAAATAGCCATCATATCTGATCCTTCAATCGGTCTGCGCCATTACCACGTGCGCGGCAGGCAAGGTCAAGCAGATAGCAAACGAAAAAGGCGCCCCTGCATCGCAAGGGCGCCGATTTATAAGTGATTTGGTGCGGTTCAGTGCGCGCGCGCACCCTGTCCACCGCCTTGTTCCTTGAGCGCCGCTGCGGCCGCTTCTTCGGCCGCCTCGTCCCACTCAATCGGCTCTGGTTTGCGCACCAGCGCATGTTCAAGCACTTCCGACACGTGCGTGACAGGGATGATCGTCAACCCCTCTTTCACGTTGTCGGGGATTTCCGGCAGATCCTTGGCGTTCTCCTGCGGGATCAGAACGGTCGTGATCCCACCACGCAGTGCCGCCAACAGCTTTTCTTTCAAGCCACCGATCGGCATCGCATTACCGCGCAACGATACTTCGCCCGTCATGGCAATATCCTTGCGCACCGGAATACCCGTCAGCACCGACACAATAGACGTCACCATCGCCAGACCTGCGCTTGGACCATCCTTGGGCGTCGCACCATCAGGGACGTGCACGTGGATGTCGATATTGTCGAACTTCGGTGGCTTCACGCCAATTTCAGGCGCGATCGAGCGCACGTAGGATGAGGCCGCATCAATCGACTCCTTCATCACATCGCCCAGCTTGCCGGTGGTCTTCATCCGGCCTTTGCCCGGCAGGCGCAGTGCTTCGATATTCAGAAGCTCACCACCAACAGAGGTCCATGCCAGACCTGTCACGACGCCAACCTGATCGCTTTCCTCGGCCAAACCAAAGCGGTACTTTTCAACGCCAAGGAAGTCATGCAAGTTCTCTGCCGTGACCTTCATCACGTCAGCTTCTTTCTTGACGATCATGGTCACCGCTTTGCGGGCGATCTTGGCAAGCTCGCGCTCCATGTTTCGCACACCGGCTTCGCGGGTATAGACCCGCACCATCGCCAGCAATGCATCATCCGAAACCGAGAATTCCTTGGCCTTCAAGCCGTGGTTTTTCATCACTTTCGGCAGCAAATGCTGCTTTGCGATCTCAACCTTTTCGTCTTCGGTGTAACCAGAGAGCGAAATGATCTCCATCCGGTCCAGCAAAGGCCCCGGCATGTTGTAAGAGTTCGCGGTGGTCAGGAACATCACGTTCGAAAGATCATATTCCACCTCAAGATAGTGGTCGACAAAGGTCGAGTTCTGTTCCGGATCAAGCACCTCAAGCATGGCCGAAGCAGGATCACCACGGAAATCCTGACCCATCTTGTCGATCTCGTCGAGCAGGATGAGCGGGTTGGTGGTTTTCGCCTTTTTCAGCGCCTGAATGATCTTGCCGGGCATCGAGCCGATATAGGTCCGACGGTGACCGCGGATCTCAGATTCGTCACGCACACCACCCAAGGAAATGCGAATGAATTCGCGTCCCGTGGCTTTGGCAACAGATTTACCCAAGCTGGTCTTACCCACACCTGGAGGGCCGACCAGACACATGATCGGGCCTTTGAGCTTCTTTGACCGCTGCTGAACGGCCAGATACTCAACGATCCGTTCCTTGACCTTTTCAAGACCGTAGTGGTCGTTGTCTAGAACCTCCTGGGCCTTGTGCAGGTCTTTCTTGGTGCGTGATTTCACGCCCCATGGCACACCCAGAATCCAGTCCAGATAGTTGCGCACAACCGTGGCTTCCGCCGACATCGGCGACATGTTCTTGAGCTTTTTCAGCTCGGCATCCACCTTTTCGCGGGCTTCCTTGGACAGCTTGGTTTCGGCGATCTTCGCCTCAAGCTCTTCGACCTCATTCTGGCCTTCTTCACCATCGCCAAGTTCCTTCTGAATGGCCTTCATCTGCTCATTCAGATAATACTCGC
>CBDTVH010000360.1:0-3384 GCA_965363665.1 uncultured Yoonia sp.
GTTTGTCTTTTTCACGCGGGGTGAGTTGCATGGGTCAAAGCCTCCATGAAATGGGAAGGGAATTGTTTGTCAGATGGTTCAGGATCGGTATCAGGTCGCGCCGCAGGACAAAGCTGTCGGCTGCCAGATGACGCAGGACCAAGACATCATTCGCGATCATGCTTGCACCAGCGGATGGCGGCAGCATTTTTCGCAGCGGGGCCAGTTGTGATGCTGCATCCGGGGCGACCAACACTAGGCTGGCCATCGCATTGGCGCCATTTCCGATCGCTGAACGTGCCATATGCGCCGCAGCATCGCCCGCCATATCCATGCCATCCAGATAAAGCGGCCTGTGATTGCGGGTGATCCTGATGCGATCATGGAAGCGGATGTTGTTCAGCTTCTCCTTCATGGCCGTGCGGCCGAAAACAACCGGTTCAACCATTAGGAACCGCGCACCATCTTGCAGGTGAACGCCCAGCGTTCTGTGCAGGGCGCACTGGTCGAACAAGATCAGTTCCTGCGGCAACCAGTGCAGGCAGGCGTTGTTTTCGACGGTCAGTCTTGTCGTGACATGTCCGACCTCTCCGGTTTGGGCGCGGTAGGCACGTTCTGCTGCTTGCGTTGTCAGGGTGAGTGAGGTTCCGTTTTGTGCGGTGGCATCCAGGCTAAACCTGTCGCCGCCCGTGATGCCGCCTGCCGTGTTGACGATGATCGCTTCCAGAGCGGCAGTATGGGATTGCGGGAAAACCAGCTTGGTCGAGCCTGCCTGCCGCAGTTCCCGGATTTGGGTCTTGCCGGATTTTGCGCGGGCAACAGTCAACCGACCCTGACCCACAGCACGTGGTTGGGCGGGGTGTGCGCTGGCAAAATCGGTGGGCAGTGAAAGGTTAATCGTCGGCTCCTGTGTTTCACAGATCGCCCAGAGATTGCGCATACTTCCCAATTGAAAGGCAGTCTTTGCCGGGGCTGGTGACAAGCGGCTTCATCTTTTGATGCAGGATTAAGCAGCTCGCTTTGCTTATGCCCGGCGATTAGGCAGAAACGTTATGGTTCCAATCAGGATTGTCTTGCTGCAAGGCGCTTTGCCGCCCGCTTTCGATCTTCTTGCAGGTAGCACTTGTGAATTGGGGCGGTAAATCTTGACGCGCGCAAAGAAATTGTTTGTGATGTAAAAGATGAAGTCAAAATTCCCGAGAGGCAGAGACGGTGGCTGAAGCAAAGATCAAGAACATGGAGGAGTTCTCTGCGATCAGCGGTATCTCGCGGCCGACGGTTTCCAAGTATTTTCACGATCCTGAAAGCGTTCGTCGGTCAACTCGCGAACGGATCGAAGAGGCTTTGGACAAGTACGATTACCGTCCCAACATCTTTGCAATGAACCAGAACCGCAAGCTGACCAAGAACGTGGGGATCGTGGTGCCGCTGCTTGCCGACCCGTATTTCGCGGAGATCGCCCGCAATCTTGAACAACGCTGCTTGGATGCCGGGTATCGCCCGACGCTATTTAGCGCACATGGTGATCCGAAATTGGAGGTCGAGGTGTTGGACAACCTTCGATCCATGAAACCCGCAGGGGTTCTGCTGGCACCTCTGGGACGTGCTTCGGACAGGGATGCGTTGGAAAAGTTTTGCGAAGATGTCCCAACGCTTATTTTTGACAGTAATGTGGAAAAGTTCGGGATCGCGTTCGTGGGGTCGGATAATTTTCAATTCACATCGCATATCACAGACTACCTGTGCCGCACCGGTGAGCCGCCCTGCTTTTTTGAAATGAAGACGCCAGCCAACCCGAATGCGCATCGTCGTCGCCAAAGCTATCTGAATGCAATGCAGGCATTCGGCTACTCGCCGCAGGTTATCTCTGTCGATGGGGAAGGCTGGGGATTTGAAGAAATCGGGCGATTGGGTGGGCACCAAGCTCTTTCGAACAAACAGTTTTCCACCAACACTGTTTTGTGCAGCAATGATCGTTTGGCCATCGGGCTTTTGACGGCCTGCTATGAACAAGGGGTCAAAGTGGGGCGCGGGCCCGATTGCGCGATTCGTGTCGCAGGGCAGGATGGCCACCCCCATTCGCGCTACACCTGCCCCCCGCTGACAACCATTTCGCATGACTATGATGCCGTCTCCAAACACGCCGCTGAGGCTTTGTTTGCAGCGATCGACGGACATGTAGAGCCTTGGAAAAGCACAAGATTAGAGGGAAAACTGATTTTGCGTGACTCTGCTTAAGCTGTTAAATCTTTACGCGCGTAAAATTTATGTTGACGTCGCGTTGCTGTTTCACGTAGCGTAACGTCATCACATCCAATAGGGAGGAATACCGGATGTCTTTGAAGACGACTCTTCGTGCCGCAACCGCACTTTCGCTGATTACAGCAGGAAGCGCATTCGCGGATGCCCACTCAGCAACAATCACCATCGCGACCGTGAACAACGGCGACATGGTGCGTATGCAGGGCTACACTGACCAATTCACCGAAGAGACCGGCATTGCCGTCGAATGGGTGACACTGGAAGAAAACGTACTGCGCCAGCGCGTGACAACTGACATCACGACAAACGGTGGTCAGTTCGACATCATGACAATCGGTATGTACGAAACACCGATCTGGGGTGCGAACGACTGGCTGGTTCCACTGGATGATCTGTCCGAGGAATACGACGCCGACGATATCCTGCCAGCGATGCGCGATGGTCTGTCTTACGAAGGCACACTTTATGCTGCACCATTTTACGGCGAAAGCTCCATGGTGATGTATCGCACCGACCTGATGGAAAAAGCCGGTCTGGAAATGCCCGACGCACCAACATGGCAGTTTATCCGCGAAGCAGCGGCTGCAATGGATGATCCTGCAAACGACGTGAACGGTATCTGCCTGCGCGGCAAGGCCGGTTGGGGTGAAGGCGGCGCTTTCATTACCGTCACAGGCAACTCTTTCGGCGCACGCTGGTTTGACGAAGACTGGAACGCCCAGTTCGATCAGCCTGAGTGGGCAGAAGCACTGAACTTCTATGTCAACCTGATGAACGACTACGGCCCAGAAGGCTACGCGACCAACGGTTTCAACGAAAACCTGTCGCTGTTCAACCAGGGCAAGTGCGGCATGTGGATTGACGCGACTGTTGCGGCATCCTTTGTCACCGGCGCCGACTCAACTGTTGCTGACAGCGTAGGTTTCGCTCTGGCACCAAACGCCGAAGGCGTTGAAAAGCGTGCAAACTGGCTCTGGGCCTGGGCGCTGGCCATTCCTGCCGGTACACAGCAAGAAGCTGAAGCCAAGCAGTTCATCGAATGGGCCACAGGCAAAGAATACATCGAGCTGGTTGCAGCCAACGAAGGCTGGGCAAACGTGCCTCCGGGTGCGCGTACATCGCTGTACGAAACGCCTGAGTACC
>CBDTVH010000361.1:0-3383 GCA_965363665.1 uncultured Yoonia sp.
GCTTTTCAAACAGCATGTAACTGCCCGACATCATGATCGCGCGGGCCATATCCTCGGCCCCGTCACAGATCAGGAAGCCACCTTCGCCGGAGTTGATGTGTTTATAGGTTTGGGTCGAATAGCAGCCAAAGCGCCCCCAGCGCCCGGAAGGCACGCCGTTCCACGCCGCCCCCATCGTATGCGCGCAATCCTCGATCACGGTAATACCTGCGCCATCGCAGATCGCCATAAGACGCTCCATATCGCAGATATGACCGCGCATGTGGCTGAGTAGCAGAACCTTGGCCTGATCCAATTTGGCCACCAGATCATCCAGATCAATCACAAGGTCTTCGGTCACCCCCACAAAAACGGGTGTTGCGCCCACGGCCGCGATTGCGCCTGGGACCGGGGCAAGCGTGAACGCATTGGTCAGCACCTTGTCACCGTGCTGCACGCCGCATGCGCGCAACGCCGTTGTCATCGCATAGCCGCCCGAGGCGACGGCCAGGCAGTATTTCGATCCCACCGATGCTGCAAACTCTTCTTCAAGCAACGCCGCTTCCGCGATTTCATCGCCGCTGGTGTTGTAGCGGTGCAAGCGGCCCGATTGCATGACAGCATTTGCCGCATCGATCCCTTCTTGAGGGATCGGTTCCTGCTGGGTGAAGCTGCCTGTGAATACTTGTTTCATGGCGCCATTCTTTAGGTGGTTTGCGTCTGCGTCAAATGACCACTTTGGCACATGCGATAGAGCCAATTCAGCCGATCAGACGTGCCACGACGTCATCCAACTGATCATAGCTGTCGATTGTCGCCTCTGGATCAAGCGCAAGCACATCGTCGCGTCCGGGCCCGAATGTCACCAGAATGGACGGCACACCCGCATTGCGCGACGTGTCGCGGTCGGTGGCCGTATCCCCCACCAAAAGCGAACGACCCGTGTCGCCACCCGCACGGCGGACCGCCTCAAAATGGTGCTCAGGGTCAGGTTTGCGGACCGGCAACGTATCGGCCCCGATCAATGAGGCAAAAGCATCACGTACGCCAAGGCTGGTCATCAGCGTCTCGGCCAAGCCCTCGGGCTTGTTGGTTGCAATGCCGACGGCGTAGTCGGCAGACAGCAGGCGTTCGACCGCGTCCATCGCACCGGGGTACATCACTGTGTGGGTGTGGATGTCTTCGGCATATGCGGCCAGCAGCACGGGGTATTGCGCGTCCACTTCCGACGGATCAAACCCATCGACGCGCGAAAAGCCGAGGGTCAGCATCGCACGCCCACCCTTCAATGCGGTGCCTGCATCATGGGCAGGATCCAGCAGATCACCCAGACCCAACCCGCGAAAACAGCTGTTCGCCGCCGCGATCAGATCGCCGCTTGTGTCGGCCAGCGTGCCGTCAAGATCAAATATTACAGTGCGTTTTGTCATGGGCCTGCCCTTTGTTTCTCCGACACTCTGTAACGCCATGTAAACTGATGTGAACCCCGATCCACTTGTGATAATCGAAAAGCGCAGTAGAAGTCAGGGAAACAACAAGGTTTGAGGCAGCAATGGCAACCGCATTGATCATCCTGGGCGCAGGTATGGGCACACGCATGAATTCCGACCTGCCCAAGGTGCTGCATGAAATTGCAGGCGCGCCGATGGTGGTGCATGCGATGAAGTCAGGCGCTGCGCTGAACCCCGAGCGGACCGTCGTCGTGGCGGGGCATGGGGCGGCGCTGGTTGAGATGGCCGCCAAGGCTTACGACCCGGATGTCACCACCGTGATCCAGTCAGAACAACTGGGCACTGCGCACGCGGTGAAGCAAGCGCGCGACGCGCTGGACGGCTTTGCGGGCGACGCGCTGGTTCTTTATGGCGACACGCCCTTCATTCGCCCCGAAACGCTGGCCGCGATGACGGCAGCCCGGCTGACACATGATGTGGTCGTGCTGGGGTTTGAAGCCGAAAATCCGGGGCGTTATGGCCGCTTGATCGTCAAGGACGCTCAATTGCAGCGGATTGTAGAGTTCAAGGACGCATCAGATGAGGAACGTGCCGTAAACCTATGTAATAGCGGTGTGATCGCGGCTGATAGTCAAACGCTCTTCGATCTCATCGACGCCGTTGGCAACGATAACGCGGCAGGCGAATACTACCTTACCGACATAATCGGGATCGCCCGTGCGCGCGGGTTCACGGCCACCGTTGTCAGTTGCGACGAAAGCGAAACCCTCGGGATCAATTCGCGCGCCGAACTCAGCGACGCAGAGGCACTGTATCAGGCAAACGCCCGCGCTGCGGCGCAAGAGGACGGTGTGACATTGATCGCACCACAGACCGTGTTTTTCGCCCATGACACCGTCATCGGGCGCGACACGGTGATCGAACCCAATGTGGTATTCGGCCCCGGCGTCACAGTCGAATCCGGTGCAACCATCCGCGCCTTCAGCCACCTGGAAGGTTGCCATGTGTCACGCGGTGCGGTGGTCGGCCCATACGCCCGCCTGCGCCCCGGCGCCGAACTGGCGGAAAACGTGAAGGTCGGCAACTTTGTCGAGATCAAGAATGCGCAGGTGGCCGAAGGCGCAAAAGTCAATCACCTGTCTTATATCGGCGACGCCACGATCGGTGCGCGCAGCAATATCGGTGCAGGCACGATCACTTGTAATTATGATGGCGTGTTCAAGCATAGGACGACAATTGGCCAAGATGTGTTTATCGGCTCAAACACCATGCTGGTCGCACCTGTGACGGTTGGCGATGCGGCCATGACCGGCAGTGGTTCTGTTATCACCAAAGACGTTCCGGCCGGTGATCTGGCCGTTTCGCGGGCACGGCAGGAAAACAAGCCGGGCCTTGCGATACGTCTGTTTGAAAAACTTAAAGCCAAGAAAGCAAAAGGGTCCTGAACCATGTGTGGCATTGTCGGTGTATTGGGCGATCACGAGGCCGCCCCCCTTTTGGTCGAAGCGCTGAAGCGCCTGGAATATCGCGGCTATGACAGTGCGGGGATTGCCACCATCAACGACTTGCGGCTGGACCGGCGGCGGGCCGTTGGCAAGCTGGTGAACCTGTCTGATCTGCTGGTGCACGATCCCCTGCCCGGCAAGGCGGGCATCGGCCACACACGCTGGGCCACCCATGGTGCGCCGAATGCAGGCAACGCCCACCCGCACCGCGCGGGCGGCGTGGCCGTGGTGCACAACGGAATTATCGAGAATTTCCGCGAATTGCGCAGCTTTCTGGCCGATCACGGCGTTGGATTTGAAACAGATACCGACACCGAAACCGTCGCATTGTTGGCAAACTACTATC
Source organism: uncultured Yoonia sp. (assembly GCA_965363665.1). Taxonomy (GTDB): domain Bacteria; phylum Pseudomonadota; class Alphaproteobacteria; order Rhodobacterales; family Rhodobacteraceae; genus Yoonia. The sequence goes on from CBDTVH010000361.1 coordinate 3,282, forward strand.
GCGATCAGGGGTTGAGTCCGCGTGATGCTGCCGAGCAGACAATCGCCCGGCTGGAAGGCGCCTATGCGCTCTGTTTCCTTTTTGACGGAGAAGACGATCTGT
>CBDTVH010000362.1:0-3333 GCA_965363665.1 uncultured Yoonia sp.
AACTGGACCAGCCCGCCTTGCGGCTGGAACGGGTCAGACGCGGGGCGCAGGATCTTTTCGTTCAGCGATTTGCCAGCGCCGGGGGCGTAGCTGATGCGCCCATCAACCAGCTTGGGTTCCTGGGTGTAAAGTTCCAGCCCCTGACCGCCGACGGTTTTGGTATCGTCGTGCAGCAGGCCTGCGTTCAGCAACTCGCCGATCATGTACCCAAGTCCACCGGCTGCGTGGAAATGGTTCACGTCAGCCAATCCGTTGGGATAGACCTTGGCCATCAGCGGGGTCACTTCGGACAGGTCGCTGAAGTCTTCAAGATCAAGAATGACGCCAGCGGCTTTGGCCATAGCGGGCAGATGGATGACAAGGTTTGTCGAACCGCCCGTGGCCATCAGCCCGACAATGCCGTTCACGAAGGCGCGCTCATCAAGGATATCGCAGACCGGGGTGTAGTCGTTGCCAAGGGCCGTGATCTCAAGCGCGCGTTCGGTGCCTGCCGTGGTCAACGCGTCGCGCAGGGGCGTGCCGGGATTGACGAATGACGCGCCGGGCAGGTGCAGGCCCATGAATTCCATCAGCATCTGGTTAGAGTTCGCAGTGCCGTAGAAGGTGCACGTGCCGGGACCATGATAGGAGGCCATTTCCGCCTTCATCAGTTCTTCACGTCCCACATTGCCTTTGGCGAACTCTTGCCGGACGCGCGCCTTTTCGTCGTTGGGTAGGCCGGAAACCATCGGCCCTGCGGGCACAAAGATGCCCGGAATATAGCCGAAGGTTGCGGCGGCCATCACAAGGCCGGGCACGATCTTGTCACAAACACCCAGATAGATGGCGCTGTCAAAGACGTTGTGCGACAGGCCGACAGCGGCAGCCAGCGCGATCACGTCGCGTGAAAAGAGCGACAGTTCCATGCCGGTCTGGCCTTGTGTGACACCATCGCACATGGCGGGAACGCCACCGGCAACCTGTGCTGTGCCACCTGCTGCGCGGGCGGCGGCGCGGATCAGATCGGGGTATCTTTCAAAGGGTTGATGGGCGGACAGCATGTCGTTGTAGGCCGTGATAATACCAATGTTCGGGGTCCGTGCATCGGTCAGGGCGTCTTTGTCATCGCCCATCGCGGCATAGGCATGGGCCTGATTTCCGCATGTCAGATGCGCACGGCGTGGCCCTTCGGCGGCGGCGCGCGCCATCGTGTCCATATATTTCCGGCGTGGCCCTTCGGAACGGGCACGAATACGGTCGGTCACTTCGGCAATTTTGGGGTGGAGCGGCATGGCATCCTCGGCTGTTTTGCTTTTGTGCGTCCTTTACCACGTCGTGTTAGCGCTAACAAGGGGTGACATCGTCACAACAGACGCGATGAAACAACGCAATAGATGGTTTTACAGTTCCGAAAAACACGTGCTAGGACTGCGCTGATCATGAAAAAGAGTTGGTAAAACAGTGCATCGCAGAACATTCATCACATCGCTTTCCATGCTTGCTGTTGCGGGCTGCGGCGCCATCGGTGGCGCGCGAAGTCAATCGCGGCCGGACGTGGCGCGCTCATACGCGTTGCGCGCGTTCAACTTTGCCGCCCAGCCCGGGCTGCGGGTTTCGGAAAGCGAGACCTTCTATCCAAGAGCAGATGTTGTTTGGCGCGGTGATCCGATTGGTCCACGTATCCCACAGATCGAAGCGATGTTTCAGGACGCCGCGGCGCGCAACCGGGGCGTCGTGGACGGGGCGGTGCCTGTGGCGGTGGATGTGACGCTTGTGCGCTTTCACGGTGTGACGAACCGGACGCGCTATACCGTGGGCGGCGTTTATAACGTGGCGTTTGACCTGACCATCAGGCACGCCGTGACGGGCGACGTGATCGAGCCGACCCGTCGCGTCGTGGGCAATCTGGATGCACCGGGTGGTGAGCAGGCCGTCAGGCTGGAAGATGCGGGGCAGACACAAAAGGTGCGCGTCACGAATTTTCTGACCAGCCTGCTGCGCGCACAGCTGGTCTGACAGCAAGCCCTTTCCAGACGCCGCAAGAGCGGGTAGGAGGCGGGCATGACAGATCAAACACCCCCCGCCCAGCCCGTCGTGCGCCTGATCCCCAAAGCAGAGGCGCGGGCGATCCGCCACGGCTTTCCCTGGGTCTATGCCAATGAACTGGTCACCGACCGGCGCACCCGCAATCTGACGCCCGGCACGATTGCCCGGCTGGAGGACGCGAACCGCACACCGATGGGTGTCGTAACGGTGAACCCCGCGTCGAAAATCATCTGCCGGATGCTGGATCAGGATCCCGATGCGGTGATTGATCAGGCATGGTTTGCCGCGCGGCTGACCCGCGCGCTGGCGCATCGCGCACGGCTTTATGCAGAGCCATATTACCGGTTGGTCCACGCAGAGGCGGATGGCATGCCCGGTGTGATCATCGACCGGTTCGGTGATCTGGCCGTGATACAGCCGAACGCCGCTTGGGCGGATTTGCTGATTGCCCCCTTGGTGGCAGCCTTGCAGGACGTCACCGGCGTGACCACCGTGATCATGAACGGCACAGGACGCGCGCGCACGCTGGAAGGGCTTGAGGAAAAGACCGAAACGCTGGTCGGGTCCGCACCCCAGGCACCGGTGCCTGTGCCGATGAACGGTGCCATTTATATGGCGGATGTTCTGGGTGGGCAGAAAACAGGGCTGTTCTTTGACCAGCGCCCGAACCATGCGTTTGTCGCCAGTCTGTCCAATGGGGCGCGTGTGCTGGATGTATTCAGTCACGTCGGTGGCTTTGGTCTGGCGGCCCTGGCCGCTGATGCAGCGTCGGTTCTGGCCGTTGATGGATCTGCGCCAGCGTTGGAGCTGGCAGCACAGGGTGCGGCCCAAATGGGTGTGTCGGATCGGTTCGAAACACGCAAGGGCGATGCGTTCGATACGCTTGCGGCACTGGCAGAAGAGGGCGCGGCCTTTGACGTGGTGATCTGTGATCCGCCGGCCTTTGCCCCCTCGAAAACTGCGCTTGATGCTGGCTTGCGTGCCTATGAGCGGATAGCGCGTCTGGCCGCCCCGTTGGTGGCCGATGGTGGGTATCTGACCCTGTGCTCGTGTTCGCATGCGGCGGATTTGACCAGGTTCCGCAATGCATCGGCACGCGGGATCGGGCGCGGCGGTCGGCGGGGGCAGATCGTTCATACAGGTTCTGCCGGGCCGGACCATCCCTTGCTGCCGCATCTGGCTGAAAGCGGCTACCTCAAGGCGCTGACATTTCGCCTATGAGGGTGATGATCGACGCTTGCGTGCTTTATCCCACCGTCATGCGTGAGGTGATTTTGGGCTGCGCGCAGGCGGGGTTGTTCGAGGCGC
>CBDTVH010000363.1:0-3323 GCA_965363665.1 uncultured Yoonia sp.
GTGTCTCGGATGCGGGTTTGATGATAACGGCGCAGCCCGCCGCCAGCGCAGGCGCGATCTTGCGCGTGCCCATCGCGGCGGGATAGTTCCAAGGTGTGACCAGCACAGCAAGCCCGGCCGGTTTGTGCTGCACCATGATCCGCGCACCAGACGCGGGGGCATGGGTCAGCATCCCGTCTGCGCGCACGGCCTCTTCGGCGAACCAGCGGAAGAATTCGGCGGCATAGGTCGCTTCGCCCTTGGCGTCCGTGCCGGCCTTGCCATTTTCCAGCGTGATCAGATGCGCGAAATGGTCCAGCCGTGCCGTCATCAGTTCCCACGCCTTGCGCAGGACCTCGGAACGGTGGCGGGGTGTTTGCGCCGCCCATTTTTTCATCGCGGCCTCAGCCGCATCCATCGCGGCGTCTGCGTCTGCAATATCGGCAGAGGCAACCGAGGCGATAACCTCCTCGGTGGCAGGGTTCAGCACGTCAAAGCGTTCGCCGGATGCGCCAGCGCGCCATGCGCCATCAATGTAGAGATCGGTGTAGTCCATTGTCGGTCTCCGAGTTGTCAGAGCAGGTGGCGAAGCGGTTGCTCCATCCGGCCTGCGAAGTTGGAAAGAAGGGTGATTGCGTCAGTTGCGTTCAGTTGCCCTTGTGCGAATTCAAGTGTGATCGTCAGGCCCGGACCCTGCCGTGTGATCGTCAGGGTCGGGATGTCTTCGCTGCCGACCTGCACGGTCGTGATCGGTGTGAACCGCAGATCGCGCACCCGCATGTGCGGGGCGACGTCTGTCGGCTCGGTCCTGCCAAGCTGGTCGGTGGCGGCATAGGTGGTGCTTTGCCCGAAGCCTTCGATGGTGATGGCGGCATCTTCCCCCATACTCGCTGCACAGAAACCGGCAAGCAGGGCTGACGGATCGGTCAGATCAGCCGTATCAGCCGCCCATTTTGCGAAGGCTGTAAACCCTTCGACGTCAACCTGCGCCGTCAGCCGACTGGCAGCCTGTGCCGCGCCCGCGCTTGTGGCGGTTTGCGTTGGAAGGGACTTGAGCGTTTCAAGATCTTTGACGTGATAGGGTTGCGCATAGCCCGCGTCGACCAATCGCGCCAGATCAAGCCCTTGTTCGCGCGCCAGACGACGCGCTTTGGGCGACGCAAGGATCTGGCCATCACGGGCTGACGTCGGGGTGGTCTTTGATGGTTGCGGCGGTGTCTTTGCGGGTGTGTCCGCGGCTGCGTCCGCTTTGCCGGGGGCAGGGCTGGAACTTGCACTGGCCTTGCGCCGGACCGGATTGGCAGGGACTTCGGCGCAGATGATGGCGATGGTTTGCCCGACAGGGACCTCTTCGCCTTCTTCGGCCAGGATTGCCCCAAGATAGCCGTCGAACCCGGCATTCACCTCATTCACACTTTTGTCGGTTTCCACCTCAAACAGGATCTCGTCCGCGCCGACCTGATCGCCAGGTTGCTTATGCCAAACCACCAAAAGGCCCTTGTCTTGCGCCATGCCAAGTGTTGGCATGATGACATGCTTGCCCTCTGGCAAAGCGTCATCCGTCGCCGGTTTGTCGGGCGCGGGCGCCTCTTCAGCGGGTGCCGCACCGGACCCTTCGGCGGTTTCCGAAATTCTGGCAATCACATCCCCAACGGGAACATCGGCACCCTCTGCGGCGCCAACGTCCGTCAGAAAGCCGTCACCATGGGCTTCGACCTCCATTGTGGCTTTGTCGGTTTCCACCTCGAACAGCACATCACCCTTGGTGATCGGATCGCCGGGCTGTTTGTGCCATGCGATGATCTTTCCGGTCTCCTGGGCCATGCCAAGGGCAGGCATGATGACGTCAAGCGGCATCTATCATCTCCCCGCCGACCAACATACGTGCCTTGGCTGCGACGCCATCGGGCGTGGGTACGGTGATATCTTCCAGCGCGGGACTGAACGGGATCGGCACATCCATCGCACCCATGCGCAAGACGGGTGCATCCAGGTGATAGAACGCCTTTTCGTTAATCCGGCTGGCGATTTCGCTGGTCACACCAAAGCTTTGGTGGCCTTCGTCCACGACGATTACGCGGCTGGTCTTGCGCGCCGACGCTAGAAGCCTCTCTTCGTCCAGCGGCACGATGGTGCGCGGATCAATCACTTCGGCGCTGATGCCTTCGGCGGCCAGAATTTCGGCCGCTTTCTCGCAGACCTGCACCATGGATGAGGTACCGATCAGCGTGATATCGCTGCCTTCGCGTTTGATATTCGCCTGGCCGAAGGGGATCAGGAATTCTTCCTCAGGTACGGGGGCCTTGTCCTGATACATCAGCTTGTCTTCGAAAATCACGACAGGGTTGTTGTCACGGATCGCGGTCTTCATCAGACCCTTGGCTTCATAGGCCGAAGACGGCATCGCGACCTTGAGCCCCGGAATATGGGCGACAAGCGCGTGCAAGGATTGGCTGTGCTGTGCGGCAGAGCGGCGGGTCGCGCCCATATTGGTGCGCAGGACCAACGGCACGCTCAGCTTGCCACCTGACATGTAATGGGTCTTGGCCGCCTGATTGCAAAGCTGGTCCATGATCAGGAAGATGAAGTCGCCAAACATCAGATCGACGACAGGTCGCGTGCCGGTCATCGCCGCGCCGACGGCAAGACCCATGAAGCCGGGTTCCGAAATCGGGGTGTCGACGACACGCTCGGTGCCGAATTCTTCAACTAGACCGGACAGGATTTTAAAGGGTGTGCCTGCTTCTGCCACGTCTTCGCCGATGATGAAGACGGTTTCGTCGCGGCGCATCTCTTCGGCCAGCGCTTCATTCACGGCCTGGGATAGGGTGATCTCTCTCATCAGATTTGTCCTTATGCGAGCGCGTGTTTGATGTCGGCGAACACATGCATGTCCACTTCGGATGCGTCGGGATATTTGGCGTCAAGGGCATAGGCCACTGCGGCCTCGGCGTCGGCGGCCACTTCCGCGTTCAGCGCATCAAGTTCATCTTCCGTCGCAATGCCTTCATCAACCAGATGGGCGCGGAAACGGATGATCGGGTCGCGATTGTCCTTCCAGTCCTTCTCTTCATCCTTTGAGCGATAGTATTCGCGGTTGATGTCACCGACGTGGTGGCCGTGATAGCGATAGGTCATCAGTTCCATGAAGAACGGACCTTCGCCCCTGCGTGCGCGGGTGACCAGATCGGTGGTGAGTTTGTTGACCGCCAGCACGTCTTGCCCATCGACCTGATGGGCCTCGATGCCGAACGCCTCGGCGCGTGCGGTGATCGACCCGGCGGCGATTTCCTCGGTCTTGGTGTATTCGGAATAGCCGTTGTTTTCGCAGGCATAGATCACCG
>CBDTVH010000364.1:0-3315 GCA_965363665.1 uncultured Yoonia sp.
CAAAATTGCCCTGGGACACTTATTCTTTATGCTAGGGTACAAACAAAGGTGGGACTACAGTGAGCGGACTACTGGCACTTCTAGACGACGTCGCGGCGATCGTAAAACTGACCGCGGCGCAGCTTGACGACATCGCCGCACAAGCCAGCAAGGCCGGGGTCAAGGCCGCAGGCGTGGTGATTGATGACGCGGCCGTCACACCAAAATACGTCACAGGCCTGCCCGCCGCGCGTGAATTGCCCATCGTGTGGAAAATCGCCCGCGCGTCGTTCTTCAACAAACTCATTATCCTTTTGCCTGTCGCGTTATTGTTGAATGCGTTTCTGCCATGGCTGCTGACGCCGCTTTTGATGATCGGTGGCGCGTATTTGTGCTTTGAGGGGGCTGAGAAGGTCTGGCACCTGATCGTCCCGCACAAAGAGCATGGACCCCAGCAAGCCGAGACGCTGGACGCTGCACATCTGGAAGAGCAACGTGTCAAAGGGGCCATCAAGACGGACTTTATCCTGTCTGCCGAAATCATGACGATTTCATTATCCCAGATTGATAACGACTCGTTCTGGATACAGGCGGCGGCCCTTGCCGCTGTCGCTATTGGAATTACCGCGCTGGTCTATGGCGCTGTTGCGCTGTTGGTAAAGGCGGATGACTTCGGCTTGCATCTTAGCACGGAAGCCAACCTTGGCATCAGCCGCAGTCTTGGTCGCGGTATCGTCAAATCCATGCCTTCGGTGATGGTGGTCATTGCGACGATCGGCACGGTCGCGATGCTGTGGGTCGGTGGAAGCATCATCGTGCATGGGGTGAATGACCTTGGCTGGCACTGGCCATACGAGCAGATCAAACATGCTGCATCCGCAGTCTCTGGTGCGGTCGGCACAGCAACAGGGTTTGTGAATTGGGCGGTAACTGCCGGTCTGGACGGTGTCATCGGTTTGCTATTCGGCTTTGCCCTGATCCCTGTCGTCAACCGCGCACTTGTGCCCGTGACAGGGTGGCTGTTTCCTGAAAAAGCCTGATCCGAACCTAAGTCCACAAAGACTGCGGATGCCAGTTATCTTTGCTTGCGCCAACAAGGCCTCTCTTCGATAAGGGTTTGTCGGAAAGGGGTTTTCATGGACGTCAAAGCAATTCTCATGGGCCTCGGGTTCGCGTTGATGTGGTCCTCTGCCTTCACCTCGGCGCGGGTGATTGTGGAATATGCGCCACCATTAAGCGCCTTGGCGCTACGTTTCCTCATTTCAGGACTGATCGGTGTGGCCATCGCGTGGGCGCTGGGCCAATCCGCTAGGTTAAGCCGCCGGCAATGGCTGGGCGTCGTGATTTTTGGCGTCTGCCAAAATGCACTTTATCTGGGGCTGAACTTCGTGGCGATGCAGACGATCCCGGCGTCACTGGCGGCGATTATCGCCTCGACCATGCCCTTGCTGGTGGCGCTTTCCGGCTGGATAGTCCTTGGAAACAAGGTGCGGCCTTTGGGGATCGCCGGACTAATTGCTGGCCTTTTTGGCGTCGTCCTGATCATGGGTGCGCGGTTGCAGGGGGGTGTTGACGTCTATGGGTTGGTGCTTTGCATCATTGGCGTGGTGTCACTGACGATTGCCACGCTTGCGGTTCTTGGCGCATCGTCCGGCGGGAACGTTCTCATGATCGTTGGACTGCAAATGCTGGTGGGAAGTGCGCTGCTTTGGGTGCCTGCCCTGACGGTCGAGGTGTGGGACGTCACGTGGAATTGGCAGCTGATCGTGGCCTTCGTCTATACGACACTGGTGCCGGGGCTTGCTGCGACGTTGGTTTGGTTTCTGCTGGTCGGGCGCATCGGGGCGGTCAAGGCGTCGACCTTTCACTTTCTCAACCCCTTTCTGGGGGTCGCCATTGCAGCGGCGCTTTTGGGTGAACAGATTGGGGTTCTGGACATCGTCGGTGTCGCGATTATCGCTGGCGGTATCCTGGCCGTGCAACTGTCCAAACAGGTCTAGCCGATCTGCCCGCGCACCCCGCCGGTCTGCCCACGATCCAAGAGCAGATGGTCGAGGATGACACAGGCCATCATCGCTTCACCAACAGGAACGGCACGAATGCCGACACACGGGTCATGGCGTCCTTTCGTGACCACCTCGGTCGGTGTCCCGTCCATGCGTATCGACTTGCGCGGTGAAAGGATGGAAGACGTCGGCTTTACAGCAAAACGAACGACAATATCCTGCCCGGTGCTGATACCGCCCAAGATGCCACCAGCGTGGTTGGATGAATATTCTGGCCCGTTCGCACCCATGAAAATCTCATCCGCATTGTCGCGACCGGTCAGTGCGGCGGCGGCCATGCCTTCGCCGATTTCCACACCTTTGACAGCATTGATCGACATCATCGCGGCGGCCAAATCAGTGTCCAACTTTGCATAGACGGGTGCGCCGATGCCTGCGGGAACGCCCCGTGCCACGACCTCGATGATCGCCCCGACCGAGTTGTGATCGTCCTTGCGCAACCACGCAAGATAGTCGTTCCATTCGGCAGCGGCCTCTGCATCGGGGCAGAAGAAATCATTTTGGTCGATCTGGTCCCAATCGACCTTTGCGGGGTCGATCTTCTTTGTGCCCATCTGGGTCATATAGCCTTTGATCTGCACACCCGGAGCAATCGCCTTGATCGCCTCGCGTGCGACACCACCGGCTGCCACCCGTGACGCTGTTTCGCGGGCCGACGACCGACCACCACCGCGTGGATCGCGCAGACCATATTTCTGGTGGTATGTGATATCGGCATGACCGGGGCGGAACGTATTCAGGATATCGCCGTAGTCCCTGGATCGCTGATCGGTATTCTCGATCATCAGCTGGATCGGCGTGCCGGTGGTTTTACCTTCGTAAACACCTGAGAGCATTTTCACCGCATCTGGTTCATTCCGCTGGGTGGTGTTTTTGTTCAGACCGGGGCGGCGCTTGTCCATCCACTGCTGGATCATGGCTGCCTCAAGTGGCACGCCGGGCGGGCAGCCGTCCACAGTTGCGCCCAAGGCGGGTCCGTGGCTTTCGCCCCAGGTGGTGAACCGGAACAGATGACCGAAGCTGTTGATCGACATGGAAATCCCCTTTGCCAGACGGGTCTAGCGGGCGTGACAAAGAGGCTCAAGTGCTTTCCCTTGCGTCCCTGTTCAATCCGGCATAGCTAAAGCGTACCTCGGGGGGCCACCAAATGGCTGAGATGTGCTGCGCACGGACCCGTAGAACCTGAACCGGTTAAGACCGGCGGAGGGAAGGTTTAGCAATCCCGCTATCCCCCAATCCGCCCGTCGCATTTGGAGGATACGATGAAAAA
>CBDTVH010000365.1:0-3309 GCA_965363665.1 uncultured Yoonia sp.
AAGCCATAAATCAGCCCATGCACGCGAATACCGGCGCCGCCACGCCATGCCTTTTGGATGATCGGCGTTTCCGCAACACGGCGCACGCCTTCGATGACGTTCAATTCAGCCAGTTTATCGCGACGCGCCTCGATCCCGTTTTCCTGCGCCAGATCGACGGCATAAGCACGCGCAAGGCGGCGGATCGGTTCCAGCCAATGATCGGCAAGCCCGTGTGGAAAATCCTCGGTCGCGGCCTTTACCCCGCCACAACCATAGTGACCACAAACGATGATTTCGCGAATTTTAAGCGCCTCGACCGCGAATTCCAGCGCCGACAGCATGTTCAGGTCTGACGAATGAACGACATTGGCCACATTGCGATGCACAAACACCTCGCCGGGTTCCAGACCGGCAACCACATTTGCAGGCACGCGGCTGTCAGAGCATCCAATCCAGAAAAATTCCGGCGCCTGCTGGCCCTCCAGCCGTGCGAAATAGTGGGGGTCATCCTTGCTATGCCTTTCCGACCAGGCCGCGTTACGATCAAGCAGGTCATTGAGCATGTGACCGTTCCTTAAGGCTGTTCAGCCCCCGCCGCTGACACATGCGAATATTCAGCGTGTCCAGGTCGGTTTCGGTCAGCCGCAGGCGCGCGAACGGCAGGATGATGGCGTTTTCAAGGATCAGATGTCGGCGGGATTGCGCGGCATGGGCAAGCAACAACTCCGTTTCGTCTTCCGTAAGTGCACGTGCCTGTTCGGCAAGGTCCTCTAGCACCACAACAATCCGGGGCGTCTCCTCATGGGCGTGGCGATGATCTTGCAGCAGCTTGGCAATCACCTTTTCAATTTCATCTTCAGGCGCGCATCTGCGTCGCAACAGCGGAAAAAGGTCTTCTTTTTCATCTTTGCGGTGCAAGGGCAGCTCACGGGTCACAAAGCAGACAATGGCTGAAACGGTATCGTTATCAGGTACGCTGCCACGCGCGACCTCATCTATCAGTGCGCAGATCTGCCGCGCGCGCAGGTGGTCTTCGTGGATCACCTCCAAAGGCTTGTCCAACAGCACAATCGCTGTTGGCTCAAGGCAATCTCCCCTGTCGAGGTGTCTTGCATGCTTTCCCATTCCCTGCCCTCCCCTGAGGCTAAACGGATCGCAGGTCAGCGCCGGTGATCTTGGCGGACGCGACCAGTTTTTCAACAAATTGCCTTGCTTCGCGCGCCCATGACGCCTTTTCCATGGCTTCGGCAATTTTGGGTTTTACCGCTGCGAAGGGCAGTACGGCCCCAGGTGCCACAGCATCCATGCGCACGATGTGCCAGCCATGCCGGGTCAGGACCGGTTCGGGCGTGATTTCGCCCTCTTTCAGACGACGCAGAATGGCCTCGAACTCCGGCACGGTGTCGCCCGGCCCAAGCTGGCCCAAACTGCCGCCGGATGATTTGGACCCGCAGTCGCTTTCTCTTGATGCGATGGCTGCAAAGGTTTTGGCGTCTTTACCAGCCAAAGGGATCAATGCTTCGGCCCGGTGCATCGCGTCATGCTTGGCTTTTTCATCGCGGGGATCGCAGGCGCACAAGATATGAGAAACCTCCCACAAGGGCGGCGCGCGAAAGCGGCTGGGGTCCTTTTCCCACTCTGCCTGGATTGCGTCGTCTGTTGGTGTGGCCGGGTGAACCACGGCTTCCAGAAGGCCCCTGATCTGTGCCTCCTCCTCTGTTTCAAACTTGCCCGGTGCCACTTCTTGCGGTGCGGCGGCCAACGCGCGGGCGCGCGCCTCTTGCAGCAACAAGGTGCGCAGGGCGACCGCATTGGCTGCCTTGCGCCAGGCGATGCCCGGCTTTCCAGCCGGGGCATCATGGTTTTGGGCTTCCGCGGCCACCAACCTGTGTGGCACGGTTTCGCCGTTGACGATCAGGTCAGGGAACAATGCTGCATTCATCTGACTTACTCCGCCGGTGTTGTCTTGGGCGCGCTGCGCTTGGGCAGCGCCTTGCCACGACGCGACCGCACGATCTGATAGCCGGGACGCAGCAGGTATTTCACCGGTGCGGCAAAACCAGAGATCATGTGCACCAGCCGTGTGAACGGGAACAGTGCAGTGATGATCAAGCCAAGAAAGATGTGCAACCGATACAGCCAATGCACATCGACAACATCGACCCAGGCATTGATGTTCCAGGTCACAATGCTTTGCGACCACGTCATGAACCGCACCATTTCAGACCCATCCATATGCTGAAGCGTCTGTGTGATGGTCAGCAATCCGATCACCAGTTGCAGCCAGATCAGCAACATGATGATGATATCCGCCCAACTGGATGTCATCCGGATCCGGCTGTCGCCCAGCCTGCGATGCAAAAGGATCGTCGAGCCGATCAATGCGGCGATGCCAGCCGGCCCACCGATAATGACAGCAAGCCATTGCTTGAACCAATATGGAATACCAAAAGCATCCAGCACCCAGACCGGGGTGAAAAGCCCGACCAGATGACCAAAGAAGATCGTGATGATCCCCACATGAAACAGGATTGAGCCCCACATCAGTTGCTTGCGCCGCAACAACTGGCTGGATGAACTTTTCCAGGTGTACTGATCACGGTCATACCGCGCGATGGAACCGATTACCAAGATGGTCAGCGCGGCATAGGGCATGATGCCGAAGATGATAAAGTCGATATCGAGATTGGCGAACATATTGCTTTCTCCCTATTCTGCCGCGTGTCGCGGTGGTGGGTTGATGGGCAGGTCCATCTGGGCGAGCATTTCGCGCGCTTGTGGGCAACCTGCATTTGGGTCGGGGCCGAACAGCACTTCGCTTTCTTCCCAGACTTCGTCGAGGGCCTCCAGATCAGTCGGATCATCGTCAGGTTGAGCAAGCATCTCTGCCACCGCCTCTTTGTCCGCCTGCACGCCTGCCAGTTGAAGAAGGCTGGCGAACACGGCCGCATAAGGGCTTTCACGACGCACCAGCCGCGCGTTCAAGGCCTCAAAGATATGCGCCGCGTCCGCCAAAGTGTCCTGCGCCACCACAGGGGAGCGGGTAGACAGGAATTCCAGCAAAACAGGCAGATGATCGGGCAGTTCCGACGTCACTGGATCGAAACCACCTTCGCGATAGGTTTCCACCAGTGACACCATCGCGCCACCCCGGTCACGGCTTTCGCCATGCACGTGTTCGAAGAGGTTCAGCGACAGGGTGCGCGACCGGTCGAACAGCAGCACGAACTGCTCTTCGAGGTCATATATGTCGCGCCCGCTCAGCTCCTCCACCAGCGGGCGCAACGCCCGACGGGCTGTTGCTGTCAATCGCGTGTCCGAGGCCAG
>CBDTVH010000366.1:0-3309 GCA_965363665.1 uncultured Yoonia sp.
TCCGTCGCAGCAACTACAGCGCAAACCGCTGGATGAAGCGGTCGCGAATATCCTGCGCGAAGAGGCCTCGATCAGCGCGGCCCCTGCCGCAAGTGCCATCGCAAAACCGCCGCCAACCGAGGCCGCCAGACCCGCAGCTGCCACGACAGCCGATACAACGCGACAGCGCATCGCCTTGATGACAGCGCAGGAAGGCGGGAATCGCGCAAGCACGCAAACAAAACCATCCGCCGGCTCGGACACCAGCGCGGACGAAGCGCATCTACGCACGGTCCCGTCAATCAACGAAATAAACGCCACACTGCGCGCGCGCGCGCAAGCCAATGACACATCCGGCCTGACGGAAACCGAGAAAGAGGAAGCCGTTCAACGCAAGGGTTTCCGCCGTGGTTTCTTTCTGGTGCTGATCATCTTCGCGATCCTGATCCTGCCATATGTCTTCGCAGATGAGATTGCTGAAAACCTGCCGCAGACCGCCGATTTGATGGCGTCATACGTCATGATGGTCGACCAGATACGGGTGTCACTCAATGAATTGGTCAGTGGGCTGACCGGCTAGGGTCAGGCCCCTAGAACTGGTCCAGCAAGCGGCGCAGATAGTCGCGTTCAATCTCCGGTCGGCGCTGTTCGGCAGAGCGGCGGCGGATTTCATCCAGCAATTCTTCGGCGCGGCGGTTGATATCGCCATTCCCCAGCAATTCCTGATCGGTGCCCAACTGCCCCGTATTCCCCATCTCGCGGCCCAGCGGATCGCGCTGACCGGGAACAGGACGCCCGCTTGCCTCGCCTTGCTCGGAGCCTTGGCCCGGCTCTGCGTTCTGGTTGTCGGCCAGGGCCTGACCAAGTTCGCGCATCCCGTTGCGCAAGGCATCCATCGCTTCGGCCTGCCGGTCAATCGCTTCGGCTAGGTCGCCATCGCGCAGCGCATCCTCGGCGCCTTCCATTGCACCTTCGGCGCGTTCCAGCGAACGACGTGCGGTTTCACCGGATTCGCCTTCCAGATTGGGCAGCCCGTCGCGCTGGCGCTGCAATTCTTCGCGCAGGGCCTGCTGACGTTCAGCAAGGCTGCGCTGATCGCCCTCGCCGCCGGCACCGTCGCCGCGCTGTTCACCGCTTTCGTTATTCTCACCAATACCCTGGCCCTCGCCCTGACGTCCGCCTTGGCTGGGGTCGCTTCCATCATTGCCTTGCTGGCCCGGCTGTTGTCCCGGTTGCTGGCCTTGCTGCCCCGGCTGACCGGGCTGGCCGGGTTGTTGACCGGGCTGCTGTTCACCCTGCTGTCCCGGGTTGAACTGGTCCTGCAAGTCGCTGAAGCTGTCGTCAGACAGTTCTTCCTGCTCGCGCAGTGTATCTGCAAGGTCCTGCATGGATTGCTCACCGGGGCTGGGTGGGCCATCGCCCCCTTCGCCTTGGGTGACGCGCATGTTTTCCATCATCTGGTTCAGCTGTTCCATCAGCTCTTGCGCCTCGGCCATGCGGCCTTCCTGCATCAGCTCTTCGATACGGTCCATCAGGGCCTGCAATTCGTCCATGCCCATTTCGCGACCCTGCTGACCGCTGTCGGCCTGATCGGTGCCATCGTTGGGTTCGGCTTCTTCGGCCAACATCCGCAGATAATCGTTGGTGGCCTCGCGCAATTCCTGCATCAACTCGGCAATTTCCTCGTCGGATGCACCATCGCGCATCGCCTCGGCCAAACGCTCTTGCGCACGGCGCAGACGCTCGCGGGCGTCGGCCAAACGGCCATCCTCAAGCTGCACCGCCAGGTCCCAAAGCGCTTCGACGATTTCGTCCTGCACTTCATCGGTCAACCCGACCTCTTTGAAATTGTCCAGACGGCGGATGATCGTGCGCAGACGCAGATAGGTCGTTTCATTCGAGAAAAGCCCTTCGGGTCGGTGTGACACGGCCCGCAATATCTGGTTCACACGACCGGCATTCGCCTTGGACCACATCAGATCGCGGCGTTGTTCAATCACGGCCTTTGCAAACGGCTGAAAGAAACGACGCCCCGGCAGGATCATCGGCTCAGCCGGTGTCATGCCCGTCTGTTCAGCCGCATCAATCACCTCGAACTGAAGCGTCACAGGCATATTCGCCAAAGGATGCTTGCTGAGGTTATCAATCAGAAACTCATCGAACTCGGTCCTGTCACCGGTAAACGGCATCGGCAAATCAAGGACAAGCGGTTCAATCGGGTCAGGGTCAATCGTCAGACCATGGGCGCGGTCCACCTGTGCCAGATCCAGCGTGATTGTTGCGGTGCCAAACTCCACCCCGTAATCATCGAAGGCGGTAAACGGCTGCGATAACTCACCCATCGCATCGGACTCGATCGGACCGGTCAGATCGACGCCGGGGGCCGTGTCATCGACTGCGGTCACTTCCCACGTCGTGTCCGTATCCCCGCTAATCGTCAGGGTGCCTGACTGGGTAATATCGAATTCCTGCTGCGCTTCTGACGCGGCCCCCACCTCACCGACGCGCCCAGACACGGTCTCTGCCACGGTCAGCGCCCCTACCTCGCCATAAAGACGCAAAGTGACCTGACTGCCCTCAGGCACGCGCAATGGGCCCGCAGGCACATCGTTGAGGTAGATCGACGGCTTGCCTGTATAGGCAGGGGGTTCCACCCAGCCTTCCCAAACGGGGCCAGTGGCCAGTGTCTGTTCGGCCCCGGTCACAATCTCACCAACCGAGGTCACACGGAAAAGCGATCCGAACATCAGGGCCGCGACAAAGAACAACAATGCAATGAACCGCAAACCGTAGGGGTCGCGGTCCGATACGCGCAAATCAGGTTCAACCGGGCGGGCCTCTTTGGTGCGCTCGGCCATACGCGCCAAATGCGCGCGCCAAACAGCCTCGGATGCCGGATCCCCGCTGCCGATCGCCTGATGGTCGGCAATCGCGGCAATCGGGCGGCCCGGCATCGCGGCATCGACACGCGCCAGCGCCTCGACACGGCTGGGCACGCGAAAGCGGCGGATACCCCACCCAAGTGTTGCCAGAAACGCTATGATCGCGACAACGGCACCGCCCCAGAATACCTCAAGCGGCAGCAGATCCTGCCAGCCCATCATCAACGGGGCAAGAATCAGGAAAACGACGGTCCAGAAAGGCCAGAACGCGCGCACAACCTGTTCGGCCACCATGCCCGCGCGGGTGGCAGCAACAGGAAAGCGCAAATGGCGCATCGGGTCGTGCTGATCTTTCAGCGGGCCTCTCCTATGCTGTGCGGCGCGCGGTGTGTGGTCAGTCTAACCACTCTGGCACCGTATCGCGCGCAATCATTTCTTCATAGGTAGG
>CBDTVH010000367.1:0-3301 GCA_965363665.1 uncultured Yoonia sp.
CTATACCGCCGATGCCGTGATCCTGTGTACGGGCGCGCGGGCAAAATGGCTGGGCCTGCCATCGGAAGAGAAATTTAAAGGCTTCGGCGTCAGTGCCTGTGCGACCTGCGACGGGTTCTTTTACCGCGGACAAGAGATTGTCGTGGTCGGCGGCGGCAACACTGCCGTGGAAGAGGCGCTGTTTCTGACCAACTTTGCATCAAAGGTCACGCTGGTGCACCGCCGGGATGAATTGCGGGCCGAAAAGATCCTGCAAAATCGTCTGTTCAATAACCCCAAGATCGAAACGCTCTGGTTTCACGAAGTTGAAGAGGTCTATGGCGCAGACAGCCCCTTGGGCGTCGAAGGCGTCCGCCTGAAACATACCAAAACAGGTGAACTGACCGAGATCCCGGCCAAAGGTGTTTTTGTCGCTATTGGTCATGCGCCGGCTAATGAGTTGATCAAGGATCAGCTTGAGACACACAATGGTGGCTATGTGAAAGTCGCACCGGGCACGACAAGAACCGAAATCCCTGGTGTTTTTGCGGCAGGCGATCTGACTGACCACATCTATCGCCAGGCCGTCACGTCTGCCGGAATGGGGTGTATGGCCGCATTGGATGCTGAAAAGTACATCGCTGAAATGGAAGATGCAGGGGCGGTTGAAGCGGCCGAGTAGGTGTTCACCAAGCTGAATACTTCGCTATACCGGATCGTATTTGAAACACATGCAGGCGCTGTTTTGAAAGGGGTGATCCATAAAGAGGGCCGCTTTCATCACGATGGTCAACCGGCGCTCTATGCCTCGCCCTCGCCAGAGACAGCAGCGGTTGCCATAGAGATTTACCTCAAACCCGACGATGCACCGCGCGTTATGGTGCCGTTGCATTTGCGCGATGCGCGCATGGTGGATTTGCGGCGGGCTGAAACCTGCGATGCGCTTGGCGTTGATCCGGCTTGGCCAACTGTTCCTTGGGCGGATGAACGCGCTGCCGGCGTGTCAGCGACAAGCTGGCGGGCATCGGACGCGGCACGCATGTCGGGCGCGGACGGCATGATTTATGCATCGCGCCGCGCACCCGAAAGGTGGCATGTCGTGCTGTTCTCTTGGAACAACAGCGGCAGCGCACGCCTGGAAGTCACCGGAACCCCAACCCCTTGGACGCCCGCACCCTAGATCGCGATCAGGTATGGCAGGACAAAAAGCGGATTGCTGTCCCGCAGGACTGCTTACAGCAGAACCACCAGACTTATTGCCCAAGCTTGCTGGACAATCCAGCCATCGCAAGGCTATGCCAAGCGCACCCGATACCAGTCATATTTGAGAACCGCATGTCACAAGATTTGGCACCGATCCCTGAACTCTATGTCTCTTACGAGAGCGCACAAAAGATGAAGCTGGAAGCAGCAGAACTGGCCAGCCATGACCTGACGCCACGCCAGATTTGTGATCTGGAGCTTTTGATGAACGGCGGCTTCAACCCGTTGAAAGGATTCCTGTCGCAGTCTGATTACGAAAGCGTTGTGGATAACATGCGCCTGGCAAATGGCACGCTCTGGCCGATGCCGATCACACTGGATGTGACTGAAGGCTTTGCCGAGACAGTCGAACTGGGCCAGGACATCGCACTGCGCGATCAGGAAGGTGTGATCCTCGCCACCATGACGGTCACTGACAAATGGGTGCCCGACAAGGCGCATGAAGCCGAGCAGGTCTTTGGTTCCGATGATGCGGCACACCCTGCGGTCAACTATCTGCACAACACTGCAGGCACGGTCTATCTGGGTGGTCCTGTGACAGGCATCCAGCAGCCAGTGCATTATGATTTCCGCGGTCGTCGTGATACACCCAACGAATTACGCGCGTATTTTCGCAAACTGGGCTGGCGCAAGGTTGTCGCCTTCCAGACGCGCAACCCACTGCATCGCGCCCATCAGGAACTGACGTTTCGCGCCGCAAAGGAAGCGCAAGCCAACCTGCTGATCCACCCGGTCGTAGGCATGACCAAACCCGGGGATATCGACCACTTCACGCGTGTGCGGTGTTACGAAGCCGTGCTGGATCAATACCCTTCCTCGACCACGACGATGTCCTTGCTCAATCTGGCCATGCGCATGGCAGGCCCGCGCGAAGCGGTATGGCACACCATCATCCGCAAGAACCATGGCTGCACGCATTTCATCGTGGGGCGTGATCACGCTGGACCGGGGAAAAACTCCGCCGGTGAGGACTTCTATGGCCCCTATGATGCACAGGACCTGTTCCGCGAACATCAGGACGAAATGGGCATCGAAATGGTCGACTTCAAACACATGGTTTATGTGCAGGACCGCGCGCAATACGAACCTGCGGATGAGATTTTGGACAAGGATGATGTGACGATCCTCAATATCTCGGGTACCGAGCTGCGGCGTCGCTTGTCCGAAGGCTTGGAAATCCCGGCATGGTTCTCATTCCCGGCGGTGGTGGAGGAACTGCGCAAAACACGGCCGCCACGGGCCGAGCAGGGGTTCACCGTATTCTTCACCGGCTTCTCGGGCTCAGGAAAATCCACGGTCGCTAACGCGCTCATGGTCAAACTGATGGAAATGGGCGGACGGCCAGTTACGCTTCTTGATGGTGATATCGTGCGCAAGAACCTGTCGTCCGAGCTGGGCTTCAGCAAGGAACACCGCGACCTGAACATCCGTCGGATCGGGTATGTGGCGTCCGAGATTACCAAAAACGGCGGCATCGCGATTTGCGCACCGATCGCGCCCTACGCGACAACGCGCCGTGCGGTCCGTGAAGATGTCGAACAGTTCGGTGCCTTCATCGAAGTGCACGTGGCCACATCCATCGAGGAATGCGAACGGCGTGATCGCAAGGGCCTCTATAAGCTGGCGCGTGCGGGGAAGATCAAGGAGTTTACCGGGATTTCGGACCCTTATGATGTGCCGGAAGATCCAGAATTGCGTTTAGAGACCGAAAGCGTGCCGGTTGATAACTGCGCACATCAAGTGATCTTGAAGCTGGAAAGCCTCGGGCTGATCAAGGCATAAGGCGGACCAAGGTCCGACTTATCTGAAAATTAGGAAAACGTTGCGATATGCGTGTCAAATACCCAAGAACGCTTCATCATCCGTTGTCGCCCGGTGTCCAATCAGACGACAAGGTTGCACGTGACATGAGCGCCTTCGATGATGCCGAAGTCATTGTTACAGAGAAAATGGATGGCGAAAACACAACTCTCTACACCGATGGGTTTCATGCCCGATCTTTAGATAGTGGGCGACATCCTTCACGGGATTGGCTTGCTCGTTTTCACGCGGAACGCGG
>CBDTVH010000368.1:0-3290 GCA_965363665.1 uncultured Yoonia sp.
CGGCAGGTCCAGCTGTGGATACTTAAGATGGCAACCGCAACCGCGTTGGTCTAGCTGTTGGAGACAGCCCTTTGTGGACGCTTGATCATGCCTCTAGTACTGCGGTGCGGTCCGTCGCACCGGCAGTTAGCCTGACGCCATGATCAGCCATCTGTCACCAGCAACGCCTTCGCCTTCTCCTCCAAAACCAGTTGCGCGTCCTGCTGCGGCTTCGACTAAACCACGCCGCAATCCCCTGCACGACGTCGAAGATGCTTTCAAGTGGGCGGCCTTCCTCGGCCGGGACTGTGCTGACGATCCGTCCCGTCTCAGCCTTCAAGAAATCCAAGGTCGGTTTTGCCCCGCAGAGTGTGAGTTGGACAGATCGACAGTTATGCAGTTGCAGCGGACGGCAGCAGTGCGGGCTGCGACCGCAGCATCTTGAACGGGTGTCGGACGTCGGCTCTGGGCCGGTTTTCACGCGTCAGTGCAAACTTGGAGTTGGGCAAGCCGTTATAAACCATAAAGACTTCGCAGCATTTTTGACATTTTGGCTCAAGTTTTTGCAATTAGCTCCTTAGCGCGCTCTCGGAGAGCGAATTTCTGGATCTTGCCGGTTGAGGTTCTTGGGATGGTCATGACGACGAACTTCCCAGGCACCTTGTAGGCTGCCAGCCTGTCGCGGCACCAAATGCGCAGCGCGTCCGTATCGATTTCATGACCGCGTGTGGGCTCAACAAAGGCGCAGGGAGTCTCGCCCCATTTCTCGTGAGGCATGGCGACGACTGCTGCGGTTTCTATCGAAGGGTAAGCGTAAAGAACCTCTTCAACCTCAATGGAGGAAATGTTTTCGCCTCCCGAAATGATCACATCCTTGGACCGATCCTTAAGCTGGATATAGCCATCGGGATGGATCACGCCCAAATCGCCGGAATGGAACCAACCGCCCTCAAAGGCCTTTTGCGTAGCCGCAGGGTTGCGGAAGTAACCTTTCATCACAACGTTGCCCCGGAACATCACCTCGCCCATCGTCTGCCCGTCGCGGGGAACGGGTTGCAGCGTTTCCGGGTCGAGTACGTCCAGTCCTTCAAGGGGTAGGTAGCGTACGCCCTGTCTGGATTTGAGGCGTGCTTGCTCGGCGCTGGGCAGGGATGACCACGTTTCGCGCCAGTCGTTCACTACAGCCGGGCCGTAGGTTTCCGTCAGCCCGTAAAGATGGGTGACGTCGAAGCCTGCAGTTTTCATATCGGCCAGCACTCTTTCCGGCGGCGGTGCCGCAGCGGTGAAGAATTGCACGGTATGATCCAGCGCGCGCTGTTCGTCTTTGGGTGCAGAGATCATGAGCGACATGACAATTGGTGCTCCGCAGAGATGTGTCACTTTCTCATCCGCCAATGCGGTCCAGATCGGCGCGGCACGGACCTGTCGCAAGCAGACATGAGTTCCGATGATCGCCGAAAGTGTCCACGGGAAACACCAGCCGTTGCAGTGGAACATCGGCAATGTCCACAGGTAAACGGCGTGTTTTTGCATTGAAGTAGTGAGCGCGTTGCCCTGCGCCAGGAGATATGCGCCGCGATGGTGCGACACGACACCCTTGGGATCGCCCGTTGTCCCGGACGTGTAGTTGATCGAGATAGCATCCCATTCATCGTCCGGCATCAGCCATGCGAAGTTTGGATCGCCATTTGCGAGGAAGCTCTCGTAATCCGCCCCGTCAAACGCCATCCGCGCTCCAGCGTATTCCGGGTCATCCACTTGGATCACCAGAGGGCTGACCTCGGCAAGAGCTAGCGCATCTTGCAAGAGTGGCAGCAACTCGGAATCGACAATGACAATCTTTGACATCGCGTGATCCAGCTGGAACGCAATTATCGCTGCATCGAGCCGCGTGTTGATCGAATGCAGAACACCGCCGCACATGGGGACACCGTAGTGACATTCGAGCATGGCTGGCGTGTTGGGCAGGAGGGCCGAAACCGTATCCCCTCGTCCGATCCCGCGCTGCGCCAGTGCCGATGCCAACTGCCGTGAGCGCGCGTAGAAATCTGCGTAGCTGCGGCGCAGGCTGCCGTTGATGATCGCCGTGTGATCCGGAAACACCGTGGCCGCGCGTTCCAGAAATGTCAGCGGGGTCAGCGGCTGGTGGTTCGCCGGATTGCGATCCAGATCGGTATTGTAGGGATTTGCGGCCATGTCTCAGGCGTCCTGCCACTGGGGCGCGCGTTTTTCGATGAAGGCACCAATGCCTTCCTCGGCATCATGTGCGAGCATGTTGTCGACCATCACCTGTGATGCATACTCATAAGCGTCGGCCAAGAGCATCTCGCGCTGGGCATAGAATGCGCCTTTTCCGGTGGCCAGCGTCATGCTGGATTTGGACGCGATTTTGTGGGCCAATTCGGTTGTGGCCGCATGCAGCGCAGCCTCGGCCACCACGCGATTGACCAACCCGATCTCGGCGGCCCGGGCGGCAGTCGTCATGTCGCCGGTGAGCAGCATCTCCATCGCGTGCTTGTTCGACACGTTGCGCGACAGGGCGACCATCGGGGTGGAGCAGAAGAGACCGATATGAACCCCCGGCGTGCTGAACTGTGCGGTCGTGGCCGCGATGGCCAGATCGCAGCTTGCCACCAATTGGCAGCCTGCCGCCGTGGCGATGCCGGTGACTTCTGCAATCACCGGCTTGGGGCAAGTGACGATCCCCTGCATGACGCCCGAACAAAGGGCCATGACCTTCATGAAATAGGCTTTGCCTTTATCGGGGACACTGCGCCCGGCTGTCATTTCCTTCAGATCATGACCGGCACAAAAGGCTGGCCCGTTTGCAGCAAGGACGACCACCCGAACAGCCGGATTGCGACCCGCATCCGCAAACGCCGTTCCAAGCGCACCCAGCATCGCCTCGGACAGCGCGTTGCGTCGTTTTACATCGTTGAGCGTCAGGCGCAGAATGCCGTCATCGCTCAAATCGCTGACAAGAATTTGATCCGTTTGCATGGGACAGTCCTTTAGCGGATGTTGATTTCGACGCTGTCAGCAAGCGTGTTGGCAATGAAACAATAGCGGTGCGCCCGATCCTGCATTTCGGCCATCTGTGCATCGGTCACAGCGAATCCCTTGTCGAACCGCACCACAGGATGCAGATCAATCCGTGTGACCGACATCTGCCCTTTCGGGTTCTTCCCAAGATGGGCCACGGCATAGTCGTGATAGCCTGCCACGGGCCAGCCAGCCTTAGCCGCCAGCGCAAGGAAGGTCATCATGTGGCAGCTTGAAAGCGCTGACGCCAACGCTTGTTCGGGGTTGGT
>CBDTVH010000369.1:0-3284 GCA_965363665.1 uncultured Yoonia sp.
GGACGGGGCGGCGCCGCCACGGCCGACCAGCAGGCCTTCATCATGGCGATGAACCAGGATGCCTACGACGCTTTGCCCGCCGATTTGCAAGCCGTGATCGACGCAAACTCGGGCCTTGAGTTTTCAGCTTTCGCCGGACGGACCCAGCAGAACGACGACGCACCAGGGCGGGCTTTGGCGCAGGAACGCGGCAACACCATCATCACGTTGGATGAAACCCAAGTCGCCGCGTGGCGCGCAGCCAGCCAATCCACCATCGACAACTGGATCGCCGAGGCGACAGCGGCGGGCCTTGACGGGCAAGATATCTATGATGACGCCGTGGCGCTGATCGCCAAACACAACATGGGTAATTAAGGCCGGTCCGTGCTGCACACCGCGATCCAGAGACTTGCGCAGTTCATGGCGCTGCTAGGGGGCGTGGTCCTATGTCTTCTGGTGCTGATGATCTGCGTTAGTATCAGCGGGCGGGAACTGAGCGATCTGGCCTATTCCGGCGTACTGCGCAGCCTTGGGGATTGGTTGATTGAAGTCGGTGTCGGCCCCATCCTGGGCGACTTTGAATTGGTCGAGGCAGGGATCGCGTTCGCCATTTTCTCCTTCCTGCCGCTGACGCAACTCAGCGGTGCACATGCGAAGGTCGATGTGTTTTCCAAAGGTATGGGTGAAAGGGCAGACCGCGCACTGAGCACATTCTGGAGCGTTGTCATGGCGGCAATCATCGTGCTGATCACGTGGCGTCTGTTTGCGGGCATGCAGGACAAGATGCGCTATGGGGAAACCACCTACCTTATCCAATTCCCGATTTGGTGGGCCTATGCCGCAAGTTTGATCGCGGCAATCACGGCCAGCATCGTCAGCATCTATTGCGCCGCAATGCGCCTGACGGGTCAGCGCACGCGATGACTGACCTTGTGCTGGGCTATCTGTCCTTTCCCTTCTTATTATTGCTCATTTTCCTGCGCGCCCCCATCGGGCTTGCCATGCTATTGTGTGGCATCGGGGGGCTGTGGTTGGCGACGGATGGCACGACCGTCTTCATGGCGCGCCTGAAATCCGAAGTGTTTTCGACGTTTTCCAGCTATAACCTGTCGATCATCCCGATGTTTCTGCTGATGGGGCAATTCGCGACCTATTCAGGTATGTCGCGGTCGCTTTTCAAAGCGGCAGAAGCATGGCTGGGCCACCGAAAAGGCGGCATGGCCATGGCCTCGGTCGGGGCCTGTGCGGGGTTCGGGGCGATCTGTGGATCGTCCTTGGCCACCGCCGCCACGATGAGCAAGGGCGCCCTGCCGGAACTGCGCAAATACGGTTACTCCGGCGGGTTCTCTACGGCGACATTGGCGGCAGGCGGGACATTGGGCATCCTTATTCCGCCATCTGTGATCCTCGTGATCTATGCGATCCTGACTGAACAGAACATTGCCAAGTTTTTTGCTGCCGCTTTTATCCCCGGAATTCTGGCGGCACTGGGGTATATGTTGACCATCGCCATCTATGTCCGCCTCTACCCCGATCAGGCAGGGACGCGCGCCCGTATCGGATATGCTGAACGGTTCAAAGCGCTGGGCGCTGTCTGGCCCGTCATGATCGTTTTCGGACTGGTCGTGGGGGGCATCTATCAAGGGTGGTTCACACCAACCGAAGGTGCTGCGGTGGGCGCCATGGGA
The DNA here is from genome assembly GCA_965363665.1 of uncultured Yoonia sp. Classification (GTDB taxonomy): domain Bacteria; phylum Pseudomonadota; class Alphaproteobacteria; order Rhodobacterales; family Rhodobacteraceae; genus Yoonia. The sequence goes on from CBDTVH010000369.1 coordinate 1,671, forward strand.
ACCGGCCTGATCGCGCTCTTCTCAGGATCGCTCAATTGGCAGGTTTTCCGACAAAGCATTACCGAGACCGCGACAGGTACGGGCATGATCTTCTTCATCGTGCTCGGGGCCGGGTTCTACAACGGGTTTCTGGCGCTGACCCAAGTGCCGCAGGAACTATCGGCATGGGTTACCGAACAGGGCTTCAGTCCGTGGATGGTAATGGTGCTGATCCTTGTCTTCTACCTGATCCTTGGATGCCTGATGGACAGCCTGTCCATGATCCTGCTGACCGTGCCGATCTTCTGGCCCGTCATCTCTGTTCTTGATTTCGGCATGACCACCGAAGAACTGGCGATCTGGTTCGGCATTCTGGTGCTGATCGTGGTTGAGGTCGGGTTGATCACGCCGCCGGTTGGCATGAACCTGTTTATCATCAATAGCATGGACAAAGAGACGCCGATGACGGCGACCTATAAATCAGTGCTGTTCTTTGTGGGGTCAGATGTCGTTCGGGTGTTTATCCTGCTGATGTTCCCCGCGATCACCTTGGTCTTTGTCTAATCTGGCCTGACAGGCTCGCCGTTCAACTCAATGTCGCAGGGCAGGGCGCGGTCGATAACGCGCTGTGCGTTGGGAATATCATTCCCCTCGGCACGGCGGGTCGCAACGGCAGAGGAATAATTCAGGCTCAACCAGCGGTGAATAAGGCGTGCGCGCAATTCAGGCATAGGCACGTTGACCCGCACCGAAAGATCCCACAGTCCGGCCAGTTCCGACCATGGTGTCTCATCAAACATCAGATAATTACCCTCGACGATCACCACTTTGGCAGCAGCGGGGACCGCGACGGACCCTGCGATAGCCAGATCACGGGTACGATCAAACGACGGGGCAAAGACCTCTTCCCCGGTTTTAAGCGCGCGGATCAGACGCAGGAAACCCGGCGCATCAAAGGTCTCGGGCGCGCCTTTGCGCGGACGTAGTCCGCGGGCTTCTAGAATAGCGTTATCCAGATGAAACCCATCCATCGGAACGACGATAGACTTGCGCCCCTGGGCATTAAGCCTTCGCGCCAGTTCACTGGCCAGCGTGGATTTGCCGCAGCCCGGTGCGCCGGTAATGGCGACCAGATAGCGGTCGCTATCTTGTTCCAACACACGCTCGGCAAGCGTGTTGGTATGTGCGGTCAGGGTGTTCACTACATCTGCCTCTGTTTCAGGGTTCGACCCTGTTTTGTAAAATCCTAGCGTGTCTTTTGCTGTGACGCGACTGTTTTTTGCCGCGCGGCGCCTGAGTGCCGAGGCAGAACGCCATCTTTTGTCAGCAAATGTGGCGGTTGCCCCTACCTTGCCCTAAGTTAAGGCGGGGACAGCACAATAACGGGCAATTTTATCGCATGGCGACACTTAAACGGATATGGCACATCTTGGTCGCGGTCTGGACGACCGCGGGCGAAAAGCACCTTGGCCTGATCGCCGCCGGTGTCGCCTTTTTTGGAATGTTCGGGATATTTCCGGGCATCGCCGCTGTCATCGCCAGTTTCGGACTGATCGCCGACCCTGTCGTGATCGCCGAACAACTGGCCTTGATGGAGGACATCATTCCTCCTGATGCCTACAACCTGATTGCCAG
>CBDTVH010000370.1:0-3266 GCA_965363665.1 uncultured Yoonia sp.
CGATCACGTTGCGCCGGGCCGCGCCCGCCTTGGTATCGGCGATGGCCTCGTTGATCTGGTCGAGCCGCCAGCGCCCCGAGATCAGTTCATCCAGCTTCAGCCGCCCCTGCTCGTAAAGGTCCACCATCCAGGGGATATCCCGCGCGATGACCACATCCCCCATCTTGGACCCGACCATGCCTTGCCCTGTCGCAGCCAGCATGACCGGCTCATATGTCGACATCGCCCCCGAGTGCGGCATGCCGACCATGATCACTTTGCCCCCATTCGCCAGATATTGCGGTGCGGTATCATAGGCCGGAATGGCGCCAACGGTGACAAAAACGGCATCAGCCCCGCGCCCCATCGCTTTCTTGGCAAGCCGCCAGGGTTTGTCTTCGGTTGCCAGCACACCATCGGTTGCGCCGAATTCGCGGGCAATGGCCAGCTTTTCTTCCGACATGTCCACCGCGATGATCCGGCGTGCCCCGGCAATCCGCGCCCCCTGGATCGCGTTGAGGCCGACGCCGCCTGCGCCGATCACGACGACGTCCTGTCCGGCGCGCAGGTGTGCGGCATTGACCACCGCACCCACGCCCGTGATCACACCGCAGGCCAGAAGCGACGCCGCCTCCATCGCGATCCCGTCGGGGAGTTTGACAACCTGGCTTTGATTAACCACGACGCGTTCGGCAAAGCCGCCGGTATGCATGGCTTGCAAGACTGGCTGACCGTCCGGCCCGGTCAATGGGCTGCTTGCCATATCGCTTTCGCAGGCCACCGGGCTGCCGCCTGCACAGGACGGGCAGGTGCCGCAGGAACGGATCAGCGTGACCACCACCGGATCGCCCACTGCCACACCGCGCACGCCCGTGCCGACGGCTGTGACTTGGCCTGCCGCTTCGTGCCCGTAGACTGCGGGCAGGGTGCCACCCCAGCCGCCGTCAATGTAGGAAATGTCGGAATGGCATATTGCGCAGGCTTTCAGTGTCACCTCAACCTCGCCCATCTCAGGGGCGGCGAGCGTCAGGGTTTCAACGGTCAGCGGCGCGCCGAATTCACGGCAAACGGCGGCTTTGATTTGGGTCATCGGGGACGTCCTTGGTGCGTGTCTTTTGGCCGACCCTGCGGCGGCATTCGCGCGCATGCAAGTCCGAAAACGGCGTTCAGGTGACGCGGGCGCGTTTTGGTCTGGGGGTTTGCATAAAGACGACAATACATCCGATGGTCAGCAACGCCGATAACAGGAACGGTGCGCCGGGCAGATAGAATGGCGCGTCGCCTGCCGTGAAATACCAAAAGGTCTGCGTCACCATCAAAGGGGCCACGATGGTCGCCACCGCATTGATCGAGGTGACGGTGCCCTGCAACTCGCCCTGCTGGTCGTCGGAAGCGGTGCGCGACATGATCCCTTGCAGCGCCGGGCCTGCGATTGACCCCAGTGCGGTCAGCGGCGTCAGTGCCAACGCGACCCAGCCATTTGTCACAAAACCAAGTGCCACAAAGGCAAGCACATCGACCGACAGCCCCAGTAAGACCGCTTTACGTTCGCCAATCCGGGTCATGATGGGCCGGATCAACAGACCCTGTACAATGGCGATCCCGATCCCGAACAGTCCCAAAGACAGCCCGATCATGCCCGGCCCCCAGTCAAACCGCTCTGCCCCGAAATAGGCCCAGACGCCGGGGTAGACGAAAAAGGCGATGTTGTAGACGAAGGTGATCAACAGCAGTCGTTTCAGACCGGGCAGCGACCCGATGTTCTTGAACGCGCCAAGCGGGTTTGCGCGCCGCCATTCAAACGGACGGCGGATGCGGTCGGTCACGGTTTCAGGCAGGATGAAGTAGCCGAAAACGGCATTTGCGGCGGCAAGAAAGGCTGCCGCCCAGAACGGGGCGCGTGTGCCATACTCGGCCAAGATACCGCCCATCAGCGGGCCTAGTACGAAACCCACCCCGAAGGCTGCACCGATCAGGCCAAAGTTGGCAGCCTTCTCTTCGGGCTTGGAGATGTCGGCCATATAGGCCGCAGATGTTGATTGCGTTGCCGCCGTAATCCCGCCAATCACCCGCGCGATAAGCAACAACCAGATGGTCAGGGCCAGCGCCATTAGCACATAGTTGAACGCCATGATGACCAGCGAAATGATCAGGATAGGCCTGCGCCCATAGCGGTCAGACAGGCTGCCCAGGGTCGGCCCGAACAGAAACTGCATCGCTGCAAAGATCGTGGCCATGATACCGCCCCATACGGCGGCCGCACCGATCCCTTCGCCTTCGACCTCTTGAATCAGGTCGGGCATCACGGGCATGATCAGCCCGATCCCCATGCTGTCCAGCATGACCGAAATGAGGATAAAGGTGACGGCAAGGCGCTTGTTCATCGGCGCAGAATTAAACTGTTCGGTTCAGCTTGCAAGCGCGATAACTTTCCCATCAGGTCAGATGGCCTGTGGCAGACATGAAGTCACAAAGATGCTTTGCGAATGCCTCGGGCTTTTCCACGCAGGGCAGGTGCCCTGTGCGACGGATCAGCGCGAATTGCGAGCCGGGGATCAGATCGACCGTTTCACGCACCAGATCAGGCGGGGTTGACCCATCTTCGGTCCCGGCGATCCCCAGTGTCGGGATGCGCAAACCGCTGGTCGGCGTATAAAAATCCGTGCCTGCGATTGCTGCACAGACACCGGTGTAGCCCGTCACATCAATTGCCTCGAACATTTCTTTCCACCGAAGCATTTCGGATGTTTCATAGAAATCCCGGCCAAACCAACGCTGCATGATCTCATCCGATGCGGCGGCCATGCCGTTGGCCCGGATCGTCTCGATCCGATCCTGCCAAAACGTTGGATTACCGATCTTGGCGGCAGTGTTGGACAGAACCAGCGCGCGAATGATATCGGGCCGTTTCACGGCCAGTCCCTGTGCGATCATCCCGCCGACGGACAACCCGACGAATACCGCATCGCGCACGTCAAACGCATCGCAGACCGCTTCAGCGTCGCTGACCAACTGACCCATCGAATACGGCGCATCGGGCGCATCCGATTGCCCATGCCCGCGCATGTCATAGCGGATAATGCGCAGCCCTTTTGGCAGGTAAGGCAGGATCGTGTCCCACAGGTGCAATGTGGTCCCCAGCGAATTGGAAAACACCACTGCCGGGCCGTCGTCAGGCCCTTGCACTTCGGCGTGCAGGCGGACGCCATCGCGCAGGACCTCAGGCATCAGGATCACCCAAGACCATATGCGCGACGATCTGCCCGTGGTCCGCCCCGTAGACGACG
>CBDTVH010000371.1:0-3264 GCA_965363665.1 uncultured Yoonia sp.
TTTCATCCAAATGGGTCAGGGCTGTTGCAGGGACAGCCGCATCATTTGCGTCGACCGCGCCACCGGGAAAAACAAACTTGCCGGGCATGAACGCGGCACTTGCACCCCGTTGGCCCATCAAGACCGAGGGCTGGGTCGCCACATCGCGCAGCACGATGATCGTCGCGGCGTCACGGACCGCCGATTTGTCGGTATGTCGATCCTCAGGTTTTATGGCCAAACCCATGCATCCGACGCGACCATTGAATGGCAACAACCATGCCTTTCATCCGCGGCAACAAAAACAGCGACAAGGCAACTGCACCGATTGTCAAAGACGTTGCCATCACCCAAGGCTCGGGGCGAAATTGGACCCACATGAAGTGGATCGCAAAGCCCAGAATGTGACCGACCAGCAAAATCGTCAGATAGGCGGGGCCGTCGTCTGCGCGGTGGTGAAACAGCTCTTCGTTACAGTTGGGGCAGGCGTCTGCCACTTTCAGATAGCGCGCAAAGAGATTGCCCTCGCCGCAGTTGGGACATTTGCAACGCAATCCGCGCAAGACCGCGGGTTTCATTGGTCGATCATCGATCTGGAATTCGGCGTTGGTCATCTATCTGCTCCGTCTGGTCCCATTCACATGGCCCATCGCGGCGCCTTTGAAAAGGGGGGTGCGGGGAATAGCGGCCATGCAAACTTTTTTCGATGACGGCGACGGAAAGCCTGATCTGTCCCGTTGAATGAGAGTGAGCAGCGAGACAACGCTGCGCAAGCACAACGAAAAGGAAAAGAAAATGAAGATCAAGATTTTGACGGCAGCCCTTCTTTCAGGCCTCATTCTGGCGGCAGGTGCCGCGCAGGCGGACAATCATCGTGACCGGCCGGATTTTGCAACACTGGATCTGAACGGTGACGGAGCACTGACCCTGCAAGAGATGCAGGCACGTGGTGCTGCGCGCTTTGCCGAAACGGATACGGATGGTGATGGCGCATTGTCAGCCGATGAATTGTCTGCAGCGGCAAACATGCGTGCCGCGGATCGTGCTGCAACGATGATCGAACGCTTTGACGACAACGGTGACGGTCTGTTGCAGCAAGATGAGATGCCAACACCGGACGAGCGTCGGGCCGCACGGATGTTTGACCGGGTTGATGCCGATGCCGATGGCGCGATCTCGGCCGATGAATTCGAAGCAGCCCAAGAGCGCATGGGCGAACGTCGCGGTGATCGCCGTGGTCCAGGGCCTAAAAACCGGGGCTAAGCAGTGGTTGGCCGGGGGATACGCCCCCTGCCAATTGCCTCTTGGAATGAAGTTGGCTAGCTCTTTTGCAGATGAACGCATCGCCAGATCCCTTCGCGGGCGCCCCGGACGAGGCGCTGTTGGTCGCTTACGCCAATGGCGATGCGCAGGCGGCCAGCGTTCTGACCGCGCGTCTTTTGCCGCGGGTATTGGCGCAGGCGACGCGTATGCTGGGCACGCAGGCCGAAGCCGAAGATGTGGCGCAAGATGGGATGATGCGCCTGTGGAAAATCGCGCCCTACTGGCGCCAAGGCGAAGCCCAGATAAGCACTTGGCTCTACCGTGTCGTGGCCAACCTGTGCATGGACCGACTTCGCAAACGCCGGGGCGTTGTGTCATTGGATCACGTTGCCGAAGCTCAGGATGCGGCGCCCAGTGCGGTGGCACAGATGCAGACACAGGCGCGCATGAAAGCCCTTTCCGATGCACTGGCGCAATTGCCGGAACGACAGGCGCAGGCGGTGTCACTGCGACATCTGGAGGGGTTAGCAAACCCGGATATTGCGCAAATCATGGACATCAGCGTGCGGTCCGTGGAAAGTCTGACAGCGCGCGGAAAACGGGCCCTTGCCGATATCATGGCAGGGCGAAAGGCGGAATTGGGGTATGATGATGACGAACCGGAATGACGACATGCTGGACAGTCTCTTTGCGCAGGCTCGCACGGCAAATCCAGAGCCAAGCGACGATCTTATGGCGCGTGTGCTGGCCGATGCGGATGCGGTGCAGCCGCGGCCCGGCGTGGTTCCGGCATCGGGAATGGGAATTTGGGCGCGTATTCTTGATACGCTTGGCGGATGGCCTGCCGTCAGCGGGCTGGCAGCCGCGACGGTTGCCGGCATCTGGGTTGGTGTCGCACCCCCCACGTCGGTTGAGGATCTGACGGCCAATCTGATCGGAGATGAGGTCAGCATCAGCCTTTTTTCGACCGATTTGATGTTTGAGGCAGGAGAGTTTGGCGATGGCTGAAGTAACAAATTCTTCAGGCGGTCCCAGCCGTCTTTGGCGGATCGTCCTGGTTGTTTCGCTGGCGCTTAATCTGGCGGTCACCGGTGTCGTCGTCGGGGCGGTTGTATCTGGGCGTGCGGGGGACGGACCGCCGCGCAGCTTTGATTTGGGCGTTGGTCCGATTGCGCGCGCTTTGGAGCCGCAAGAACGCCGCGCCATAAGGCGCAGTTTGCGACAGGATCGCGCATTGCGTGGCGTTGATTTTCGCGGACGTGTAGATGCCATGGTTGCAGCCCTGAAAACCGAGCCCTTTGATCCCGACGCATTGCGCGTCTTGATGGACGAACAAGCGGCCAGCATCATCGACGTTCAGGCCAAGGCGCAATCTGCAATGCTCAATCAGATCATCGCGATGACACCGCAACGCAGGCAGGCGTTCGCAGATCAGGTAGCGGAAGAATTGTCCCGGATCAGGTCGCCGCGTGACCCCTCGTCAGGCGGCTGACTTGCTCATCGCGACCTGATCCCGGCCACCGGTTTTGGCAGCATAGAGCGCCTTGTCGGCTTGGGCGCAAATCTTGTTGATGCCTGATGCTTCCGCCTTGATGCGTCTACTGACGGCAACCCCGACAGACACAGTGATTTTGATTTGTGGCTGGTCATCGCCCAAATCGAATGTTGTCGTATTCACTAATTCGCGCAGCCGGTCAGCGGCCAATCGTGCGTCGGTGACAGATGTGCCGGGCATTGCGACCAGAAATTCCTCGCCGCCCATGCGTGCGACCAGATCAATCGCACGTAGATTTTCGCGCAACCTGTCGGCCAGTTCCATCAATACCTTGTCACCCGCGGCATGGCCGTAGGTGTCGTTCACGGCTTTGAAGTGATCAATATCAATCATCATGACAGATAACTCCCGGCCCTTTCGTTTGGCCAGAAGCAATTCCTGCTGCAAGCTGTTTTGAAAATAGTCATGATTATACAGGCCGGTCAGCCCGTCGGTACGTGCTTCGGTCAGATACGACTCGATCTGTT
>CBDTVH010000372.1:0-3260 GCA_965363665.1 uncultured Yoonia sp.
CCCCGCCGGTACCGTTCTGGCTGTGGGTGAAGACAGCATAACGGTGGCGACAGCAACGGCCCCGGTCACTTTGGGCGGCTTGTCCGACGCAACCGGACGCATTACGACCGCTGACCGGATTGCAAAGGTCGGTGATGTACTTCCATCGCCCGGCCCGGACGAAAGTCAGGCGTTATCGGCCGCACTGAAGGCCACGTTGAAATCTGAACCCGCGTGGCGCAAGCGTCTGGAACAGATGAAACCGATCAGCTTGCCGTTGATTGATATGCATGCGCCATCGGGTGCACGTTCACAGGTTCAACTGTCAGGCGATCCCGCTGATTTGCAACGCGCCCTTGCCGCGCTTGCCTTAGGTTTGAATGAAGGCGACGATGTCTGGCTTGCCGCCCATCTGACCGACGACCACCCGGGCTACGTGAACCCCTGGGGACCGGTCAGTGCTGCTGATTTGGAACACGACCTGGCCAAGGCAAGAACACTCGGCCCGTTTGCAGCCGATCTGATCGCCCGCATACCGGGCGACACCCACATTGCAACTCCGGCGCTGGGTTTGTCTGACAGTGGGCCTATTGACGGCACGGCCCTGACTTTGGCAGGCAATCTGCTTTTCGCCGATAGCGGCAAAATCAGTGCCGAGGCGACAGCTTTGATGGTTGAACGTCTGAACCACATGGCAGACCAAATTGCGGCGGGTACAGCACCTGCATTGCTACCCGAGGCGGAGCGCCAGAAAGTTCTTTTTGACTGGAACGCAACCAAGACTGATTACCCGGTGGATCAATGCATCCACCACGCCTTTGAGGCCCAGGCCGCCAGGACACCGGACGCCCCGGCTCTTTCATTCGAAGGTGAAAACCTGACCTATGCGCAGCTGAATTCCCGCGCAAATGAGATGGCGCATATCCTGCAAAACATGGGTGTGGTGCCAGACACCATTGTCGGACTGCACCTGCGCCGCTCCAGTGAATTGTTGATCGCGGCCCTTGCGATCATGAAAGCGGGCGGTGCCTACCTGCCTATGGATCCGGCTTATCCCGCTGATCGTACAGCGCAATATATAGCCGATTCCGGCACCAAAATCATCGTCACCGATACCGGACTGGCGCAGGATTTGCCCAAATCAGACGCACAGTTGTTGATGGTCGACGCGATGCCACCGGCACCGTCGTCCGACAATCCCGTCAGCTCTGTCACCAGCGCGCATATGGCCTATATGATCTACACCTCGGGATCGACGGGGCGGCCCAAGGGGGTGATGGTAGAACATCGCAACGTCGCGAACTTCTTTACCGGGATGGATGCACGCATCAACCACGAACCACCGGGCGTCTGGATGGCAGTGACCAGCCTGTCGTTTGATATCTCCGTGCTGGAACTCTTCTGGACGCTGGCGCGCGGGTTCAAGGTGGTCATCAGCGGCGATGAAAGCCGGACACTCGTTGCGGGGGATGCGCCGACGGGGCGCAGCAGCGGGGGGATGGAATTCAGTCTCTATTATTGGGGAAATGATGATGGTGTGGGGCGGGATAAATACCGCACCTTGCTGGAAGGCGCTCAGTTTGCCGACAAGAACGGGTTTTGCGCAGTCTGGACACCAGAGCGACATTTCCATGCCTTTGGCGGTCCTTATCCCAACCCATCCGTCACCGGCGCAGCCGTCGCTGCCGTGACCCATAATCTTGCCGTGCGGGCCGGATCATGCGTTGCACCCCTGCACCATACCGCACGCATCGCCGAAGAATGGGCCGTCATCGACAATCTGACCAACGGGCGTACCGGGCTTGCCATCGCGTCAGGTTGGCAGCCTGATGACTTTATCCTACGGCCAGAGAATACACCGCCCAAGAACAAACCGGCGATGTTCGAACAAATCCGCGACTTGCGCAAACTATGGTCCGGTGAAGAAGTGGCCTTCCCTCGTGAAAACGGCGACCTGCACAGCGTGCTGACCCAACCGCGCCCGGTTTCCAAAAAGCTGAACGTTTGGGTAACGACGGCAGGCAACCCCGCGACATGGCAGGAAGCCGGGGCGAACGGCTGCAACGTGCTGACCCACCTGCTGGGACAAAGCGTGGATGAGGTGGGTGAAAAGATCAAACTCTACCACGCAGCGCTGCGCGAAGCGGGCCATAATCCCGACGATTTCACCGTCACGTTGATGCTGCACAGTTTCTTGGCTGACACGCGCGAACATGCCCGCGAGATCGCCCGCGAACCCATGAAGGATTATTTGCGGTCTGCCGCGGGCCTCATCAAATCCTATGCCTGGGCGTTTCCGGCCTTCAAGAAACCCAAAGGCGTCGAGAACCCCATGCAGCTCGATCTGGGGTCACTTGATGAAGAAGAGCTTGAAGGCATCCTGGATTTCGCATTCGAGCGGTATTTCAACGACAGCGGTCTTTTCGGCACGGTCGAGGATGCGATTGAGCGGGTTGAGCAGGTCAAGGCGATTGGCGTGACCGAAATAGCGTGCCTCATCGACTATGGCATAGATGTCGATCATGTCATGGCGGGGTTGAAACCGCTGGCCGAGGTCCTCAGACTGTCCAATCAGGATGTCGCACCCGGCGATGATGACTATTCCATCGCCGCACAGATCATTCGCCACAAAGTGACGCATTTGCAGTGCACACCATCAATGGCGCAAATGCTGGCCATGAATGACGAGGCGCGTGATGCCTTGGGCCAGTTAGATCACATGATGGTCGGTGGAGAAGCCTTGCCCGGTGCCTTGGCCGATGAATTGCTTGGCCTGACGGGCGGTCATGTAGAGAATATGTATGGTCCGACTGAGACTACAATCTGGTCGACCACGCAGACTGCGACGACCGGGCACAAGGCGGTTTCAATCGGCAGACCAATCGCCAATACGCAAGTCTACGTGCTGGACGATGCCATGCAGCCTGTTCCCGTTGGCATGCCAGGAACGCTGTATATCGGTGGGGCCGGTGTCACGCGTGGCTATTTCGAACGGCCAGAACTGACCAACGAACGTTTCGTTCCTGATCCATTTTTGCAGAGCGACCCTGACGCCGCAGGCGGTGGTCTGATCTATAATACCGGTGACTTGGTCCGATGGCGGGCCGATGGCAGCCTTGATTTCCTTGGCCGGGCCGATTTTCAGGTCAAATTGCGGGGCTACCGCATCGAGCTGGGTGAAATCGAAGCGGTTATTGATAGTTACGAAGGTGTACATCAGTCGGTTGTTCTGGCGCGCGAAGATAATCCGGGCATCACCCAGCTTGTAGGTTATCTGTTGG
>CBDTVH010000373.1:0-3259 GCA_965363665.1 uncultured Yoonia sp.
GGTTCGTGTCATATTCCGTATTCAGGCCACCATTGCCATAAAGCAGAATTCCGATCGCGGTGTCTTTGTATTGAGGACGGCACCTGATTTCAGGGGCCCGGTTGTCGTCAGGCCTTTGGTCAGGCTTTGACCCAGCGAACAGGTCAGAAGAAAGCTGTGCGCTGGTTCATTTATCTTGCTGATTTGTAACGCAAAGCGCCGGTTTAGCTGGCGGCCTTCTCGATCCAGACCTCGACGCGACGGTTCAGGCGTCGGCCATTGTCAGAAATATTGCAGCCCACAGGTGCAGCTTCGCCATAACCGGTGGCGGTCAAGCCAATGCCTGACAGCCGGTCACCTGCAAACTCCAGCAGCGTTGCAAGAACCTGCTCTGCACGACCGCGCGACAGCACCGTATTGTTTGCGACGGTGCCGACTGAGTCCGCGAAACCCACCAGCTTGACCTTTGTGCCCGCTGGTTGGTCTTCCAGATACTCGGTCAATGCTTCGATGTTCAGCAGGCCCCTTGGGGTCAACTGCCGAGAACCGGTTTCAAACCTGAATGTGGCCGACAGACGGTCATAGTTGTCCAGTTCCGACAGCATCGCGATTGAGTTCTCCGCGTCATAGTCGTCGACACTCCGATCCAAAAGGATCCTTGCGCGTTCGCTATTCAGCGACTGTGGGCGTCTGTCGATACCAAGGTCGATGAAGCCGCTTTTGCTGATCACTGCGCCTGCGTCATCTGAGGTGGCGTAGTCGATGAACTCTGTCAGCGGCGCTCCGGTCGCGTCACCTCTAGTGTAGAGGTAGAGGAAGCGGTGAAGCGCGTATTCTTCCGTTCTGACCGAAAAATCATCCGCTGTCTGACGCCGGCCACATTCGTTGATCAATGTCAGGCCCTTGTTCTGGCGCACAAAGACATTACCGACATAGCCGATCGCATTGGGGTCATTTCTGACGATTTCCGAAATCGTACCGTTGTTGGCACCGATAACGGCACCAGGTTGGACGGGTGGAACCTGATCAAGGATGCGACCTGCCAAGGTGCTGGCAAGTTCCGTGCGCGTCCCGGCGCCTGCATCACGTTCAACCAAAGTGATCGGGGCATCGTTCCCGCCAACTTCGGCCCAGTTCTTGATAAAACCACCGTAAATGCCGCCAAGCTGCTGATAGCTCAGTTCGGACACTGGATTGTCAGGGTGAACGATCATGACCAGGCTATCAAGCGCAACAATGTGCTCTTGCGCGGGGTCAAACATATCGCCGGCACCTGTTACCGCGAGGGTATTCGCCTCGGCAGCTGTGATCCTGCGTGTCGACAATCCAACGTCGATGGCTTTGCTGGCCAGTGATCGGAAGGCGCCATCCGATGAAGATGGGGTGACAAGATAGTTGCCCAGTTCATCACCAAACCCATCTTCTTCGACAACCGAAACGATGGATTCACCTGTTTCACTGACAACAGTGACAGTTGCCTGTGCTTCGCGTGTGCCAGCGAAGCCTTCTAGCAGCAAAGGGGCCAGACCCTGCGCCAGAACGTCAGACCCTGCCAGCCTGACATCGACATCAGTTTGCGTAAAGTCGGGGCAGCTTTCCCCCTCGCAGTTCACTTGCTGTCCTGTCACGCGGACCGGACCTGATGGGGTCTCGATGATATAGTTGTTGTTGGTAAATTCAATAAACTCGCCGGTGATATTCACCGTGCCGTCTGACGACTTCAGCGTGACTTCACCGGCTGAAACAAATGTGGGCACCAATGTGGTCGCCAAAAGCGCGATCATTGATGTCGCCATGCGTTGTGTTGAGGGTTGTTTTAAACTCATCGTTCTCGTCCTTTACTCGTTATGGTTTTTCGCCGTCTATTTCTTCTACTTTTGGGAAACACTGTTCCGGGTGAAACCAAAAGAATCGGTAATTCTGTATATATGTACATATGTATATATGAGTTGTTATATGAAAATCAGGCAAAAATATGTCGTGGCTTGTATGGCCACAATTTCGCCAATTTCGAACGATGTAGCGGGCGCTAAATTCAGCCTTTGGGCCGGTCTGCGACAGATGGCAGCGTCGTTTCTTAAAGATATATTTATTATTAAGAACAATGTTTTAGGTGGATTTCAGCAAAGCACGACATGCAGCCAAGCACGCAGCGTTGGCTGCTCGCGTCACAACAACATGCTGGTCAATAAGAGGCGATACATGATAGAAATTACCGAGTAAAAATGTCGCACTGAAACGAGGTCAGCCATCATATGAACGCGTCTGAATCAGATGATGAAATCCGCCGCGCAAGCCTCCAGCAAATGGCGACAAATTCGAATTTGGCAGCCAATTATCTCAAGGCAATCAGCCATGGCGGAAGGTTGATGATCCTGTGTCATCTGACCGAAGGAGAGAAGTCGGTCGGTGAACTGGAATCCATCCTTGAATTGCCACAAGCGACGGTATCGCAACAACTTGGTCGGTTACGGATCGAGGGGATCGTGACGCCGCGCAGACAGGGGCAGACGATTTATTACAGCCTGACTGATACAAAGTCGCGCAGAATAATCGGCCTACTTTACGAGCTCTTCTGCGCCCAGGGTGACACACGGCAGCAAAACGCGCGCGATTGAACAGGGCAGGTGGTTGGGACCTCACAGCTTCCGTGTAGCACGGTAGCCTGCCTATCGAACATTCCAACGTCTTGACTGTAGCTCCGTTCGCGCGGCAAGCTGGTACCACTATAGGGCAAGCAAGCGACAGATAATCGGTGCGCATGGTTGCAGCCCGGTGTGGCGATTGCCAACCTGGACGATAAGTGGAGGAAGGCGATCAATGCTCAGTAAGATAATCGTTCCGGTGCGCGGCGATGGTATGATCGAGACAGTGCTTGGACATGCATCGGCGCTCGCGAAACTTCATAGTGCGCACATCGTCGTGGCCCATTGTCGTCCACGCCCCGAAGACCTGATGCCTTACAGTCGGGCGCTGCCGTCTTTTGCGCGTGATACCATGGTCGAACAGGCCCGCGAACTTGCCGACCAGCAAGAACAGGGCGTGCGCGACCAATTGAATGAGCTGGCGCAATCCCTCGGTCTGGCGGTAACCAACACGCCGGCACCTGGCACGCCTTCCATAGAGTTTGTGGAAGAATACGGGATGATGGCGGATGTGATCAAACGCACCGGCAGGCTTGCAGATATCGTCGTCGTCGCCAAACCGGACCGGGACCGCAACCTTGGCACCAATTCGCTGAAGTCCGCGTTGTTCCGTACCGCGCGCCCGGTCCTCATGT
>CBDTVH010000374.1:0-3259 GCA_965363665.1 uncultured Yoonia sp.
CGTGAATCCTTACCGGCGCGCATCACGCTTTACGCATTGTCACCGGACCACTTTTTCAGTGGATTTCACCACAATTCCAAAACGTCTTATCGCAGGCTAAGAAATACGGGCGCATAAAAACTACCACAAAGCGAAACAGCACATCCTGTGTGAAGGGGGAATCTTGCGACCCGCCTGTCACGACGGATGACCCGAACGCAGGCAGCCTATGTGCTGCTGCTGCCATTCCTTACGATCCATGCGTTGTTCCTGATCTATCCATTCTTCCGCGGCGTCTGGATCAGCCTGCATGACTGGAACCTGCTGGCCGTCGCCTTCAACCCAGATGCCAGGGAATACATAGGGTTGCGCAACTGTGAACGTGTGATGTGGGGCCGCGCACGTGCGACGGCGGTGTTCCTTTTCGTTATCATGGGCCGGTTTCAAGTCATCCAATTCGTGGTCGGACGGAAGAAAGCAGAATGAACCGTTCATATGACTGGATGATCGCGGCCCGTGCCAAGCGCCGAATGGACGGCACGACCCCCAACCAACTGCAATGTACCGCGACAAACCACACCAGCCAGGACGTCACCGTTGGATTGCGCCCCGACCATTTGACGCGCGCAGGCTTTATCTGTTCGACACGGAAACGGAACAACGCGCCTGCCGCTAGCCTAACCAATCCGCCGACTGCATTTCGCGCAGGCGGCTGGCGGTGCGTTCAAATTCAAACGTGCCTGTCCCTTCGACGTAAAGCATTTCCGGCTGTGCCGCAGCCGAGCAGATCAACTGCACCTTGGCCTCATAAAGCGCGTCGATCAGGGTGACGAACCGCTTGGCCTCATTGAAGTTATGGCGCGACAGCGTCGGGATATCCTCAAGGATCAGCACACGCACGGCATCGGCCAAAGCCAGGTAATCGCCCGCACCCAAAGGTCGCCCGCAGAGGTCGAAAAACCGGGCCTTCGCCACGCCGTTGTGGAAATCCGGAAGTTCTACCTGTCGGCCCTTCACATGCAGCACCAGCGTTTCCGACTTGCCATTGCTCAGCCGTGCCCAGATATCGGCGATGGCCTGACGCGCCTCTGCGTCATTGGGTGTGAAATAACTTGGCGTCCCGGCAAGCCTGTCCTGCCTGTAGTCAGTGTCGCTTACCAGTTCATGCACGACCATCTTTTCCTTCAAAAGTCCAATGAACGGCATGAAAAGCTGACGGTTCAATCCATCCTTGTACAGATCATCCGGAGGACGGTTCGACGTCGTCACCACGACAACACCGCGCGCAAAAAGCGCCTCGAACAAACGGCCCACCAGCATCGCATCGGTGATGTCGGAAATCTGCATCTCGTCAAAGGCCAGAAACCGGACCTCATCAGCCAGTTTTGCAGCCACCGGCGCCAGCGCATCATCAACGCCCTGCTTGCGGGCCTCAGTCATCTCGGTATGGACCCACTGCATGAACGCATGAAAATGGCGGCGTTGCTTGGGGGCATCGACCAGATCATAAAGCAGGTCCATCAGCATGGATTTCCCGCGCCCCACCCCGCCCCACATATAAAGACCGGGGATTGTATCCGGCGCTTTGCGGAACAACCCGCGTTTCACAGGCGCGGCCAAGGCCGCACGCACGCGTTCAAGTTCCGGCAGAACGGCAAGCTGGGCATCATCCGCATGCAACGTACCGGCCGCAACGGCCTGCTGATATGCCTCTTGCACTGTCATCTGATTTGCATACCGCCCCGCCTGCGCAATGAAAAGCGGGCCGTGCTAGTCACGCAAAATCGCACGCAATGCATCGGCCATCTCTTTGGCGTGGGTGTAAGGTAGGCCGTGGTCCGCACCTTCGATAACCTCTTGGCGCGCGTCACGGTTCCAAAGGCCCAAGAGCCCGACCGCGCGCAAAGGAATGATCGGATCAGCACCAGCCCAGATCGCCGCGACAGGAATACCCTGACGATAAAGCTTGCGGTGATCGTTTTCCTGAACCTCCGCCAGCATCCCACGGCGACTGGCCAAAAGCGCCGGCAGATAGCCGCGGCGTGACACCTCCCTGCGCTGCGCTTGATAGACGACGTCAATGCCCTTGTTTTGATGTCTTACAGGGATCGCGTTCAGGATTCTGTTTCGTGCAAACATCGCATGCGCCCAATCGCCCAGCACCGGCACACGCCGACAGAATGCGGAAAATCGGCTTTCGTTCGTCTGCAAACCCGCACTTGCAATCAAGATGACGCGCTTCACGCTATGCGGATACTCGGTGGCAAAAGCCGTCGCGATGCTGCCCCCCATCGAATAGCCGGCGACCGTCAATTCCTCGGTCAGACCATGATACGCGCACAGATCCGACAACTGGCGCAGAAAAAATGCGCGATCCTGCTTGCCGCCGGGCGCATCGGATAGACCGCGCCCGTAAAGATCATACATCAGAACCCGGTAGCCCAAGCGCCCAAGACCATCTGCAACCGCGTCCATCGACGCCATGGGCGAGGCAAGCCCATGCACCACTACCGCAACCGGCCCCCGCGCAGAGCCCGCCCACCTGCAATGGGTCACACCTTGCGACAACTGAATGAATTCACCCTTCACGCCATGGCGCTGTGACGGGCCAATCGCGGGGCGTCCACGTTCGACGATGAAGGGACGCGCTGCGATATATGCGACGGCAAAAACTGCCAAGGGAACCAGAAACCACGCCAAGAAACACTTGCCTTTCACGCAAAGAACGCGCGCCTTTCAGACCCCAGCTGACCAGGCTTCCAGTATGTACCGGCTTGTCATAAGGTCCAGATGCGCACCACCGCCATTCTTGAAAAGGGTGATGTCATCCGGTGACCGGGTGAACTTCTCCAGCTCATAGTAGTCGGCGATGACGTCATTTGCCTTGAAAACACCCGCCGCGATCGGGATCTTCAATTCGCCGATATGGTCAATCGTGGTGTCACGACTATCCACGAACACCCGCGCCCGGTTCAGCGCCGCATCGTCCACCTCGCGCATATCAGGGCGGTACGCGCCAATCAGGTCGATGTGCTGACCGGGCTGTAACCACGCACCCTTGATGATAGGATCGGTGGACATCGTGGCCGATGTAATCACATCGGCACCCTTCACCGCCGTTTCCAGATCATCCGCGATGGCGACATCGGGAAACGCCGCCTGCATCGCGCGGGCCCCTTCGCGCGACCGGTTCCAGACCGTGAACCGGGCCTCAGGAAAAGCCGCGCCATAGGCTTCGCGCAGCGAATGCCCCACGGTGCCCGCCCCCACAATCAGGATG
>CBDTVH010000375.1:0-3257 GCA_965363665.1 uncultured Yoonia sp.
CAGGCGAATACGATCACTTCCCAGAGGGTGCCTTCTACATGGTTGGCGGCATCGACGAAGTGAAAGCCAAAGCCGAGAAAATGGCTGCAGACGCAGCTTAAGGAGAAGCCATCATGGCAAACCTACAATTCGATCTGGTCTCGCCCGAACGCCGCTTGGCGTCGGTCGAGGCGTCCGAGGTCCGGATCCCCGGCGCAGACGGTGACATGACGGCCATGGCCGATCATGCGCCGACGATTACGACATTGCGCCCCGGCATCCTGACCGTGGTTCACAGCGGCGGGTCCGATTCTTACGTCGTCTCGGGCGGCTTTGCCGAAATCACGGCGACAGGCGTGTCGGTGCTTGCCGAACAGGCGCTGCCCAAGGATGAGGTGACACAAGAGGTCTACGACCAGATGGTCGAAGAAGCGAAAGCAGCCTATGGCCGCGCGCAAGAGACCTTCAAGAACGAACCCGGCCCGGTTGATGACGCAGCCAAGCTGCTGTCGGATATGGTGGCAATTGGCGGGCACATCGGCCTGAGCGAAAAAAGCAAAGCGCCGGCACCATAAGGTTACGGCACTTCCAAAAAGGCCCCGCGTTTGTGGGGCCTTTTTTGTGGGTCACTGCTTCAACGCCCAGATATTCGCATCGCCATACACATCGACACCATCGGCGGTCAGTGTGATGTCCCGGCCCAACCCATAATAGCTGCCACCTGCGTAAAGCCCGTCACCATCGGCACCGTACATCCGGCCCTCAAGCGTGCCGGTCACGGTGAAGTTCTGAAGGCCATTATTCAGCGCCCCGTCAATCTGCACCGAAAGGCGGGTATCGCCGCCGGTTCCCGCAGTCAGGCTACCTCCGGAAAAGGTGATATCGCCTTCGTAAAGCGCAAGCTCTGTGGTGTCCGTCTCGGCGCTATAGGCCCATCCCATAAAGGCATTCGCGCCACCACTCATGGCGCCGGACTGCATGTCCACCGTCAATGTCGTCGCGCTTTGAATGGCGGCGGACGGCGTGCTGGCAAAATTGATCTCCATAAAGCCATCGTATGAGGTCAGGCCGGACATCGGCAGATCAGCCAGAGGTGTGAATCCGCCATCACGAGAGTTCGCCCTGACCGCTGCAAACGCATCGGGCAGTTCGTTTATGAAGAACAGCGCCTGCGCCTCGGTTGGTGCGGTGAACGGGCTTGTCGGCGGTGGATCACCACCCCCGCCATCATCGCCGCCGCCGTCGTCGCCACCACCGTCATCCCCGCTTTGCCCGCCACCATCGTCGACGGGACCACCTGATCCGCCGCCGCACGCTGACAGCGCAATGATCAAGACACACAGACCAGCAAACCGAAACCATTGGTATTTCACGACAACACCTCACCTAACATTTAAAAATCGTTAAGGTTGAGCTATCAGTGATTCATTAACCAAGTGTTATTGCGGGTTAAGGAAGTACTGATTTGGTGATGCGTAGACTTGAGAGCGGCAAGATCGGGATAGACCACGGCGACGTGGTGCTGTTCTCGGATTTTGAGGATGACGGCCAGATGTGGCGCGGCGAAGGGCCACGGCAATCACGCGCTGCGGTTGTATTCTCGCAGCCCTACGCGCACGCGCCCCATGTGCAGGTGTCGATCTCGATGTGGGATATTTCCAACAACACCAACATCCGTGCAGATGTGCAGGCCGAGGATATTACACAGACCGGGTTCACGATTGTCTTTCGCACATGGTCCGACACCCAGGTCGCACGAGTGCGCGTCGCGTGGACATCCTTTGGCGAGCTTCCCCACGATGACGGGTGGGAGCTTTACTAGCGCCTATTCGGCGGCATACAGCCCTTCGTAGATCGGGCCCAGTGTCTTGTGATCAAACAGCGATGACACCGATGTGCCGTTCCACGTATTCAGGATCGCCTGCGCGAACATCGGCGCGGTCGGGACAATGCGAATGTTCTTGCATGCCTTCACAGCATCGGTCGCTGCAATCGTATCGGTGATGACAAGGGTTTTCATCACGGACTTCGCCACACGATCAACCGCGGGGCCGGACAGCACACCGTGGGTGATATAGGAGTGCACTTCTTTCGCGCCATTCTCCATCAGCACTTCAGCGGCTTTGCACAGCGTGCCGGCGGTATCGACGATATCGTCCACGATGACGCAAACCTTGTCTTTCACGTCACCGATTACGGTCATTTCGGCGACCTCACCGGGCTTGCCCCGGCGTTTGTCGACGATAGACAGCGGCGCGCCGATACGCTGCGCCAGATCACGCGCGCGCGCCACGCCGCCAACATCGGGGGACACGACCATCACATCATCCATCTTGCCCCGGAAGTGGTGCATGGCATCCAGCGCATAGATTGGGGACGCGTAAAGGTTATCGACCGGAATATCGAAAAAACCCTGAATTTGCGTGGCATGCAAATCTAGGGTCAAAACGCGTTCAATACCGGCTTCTACGATCATGTTCGACACCAGCTTGGCCGTGATCGGGGTGCGCGCCTTGGAACGGCGATCCTGACGGGCATAACCGAAATACGGGATGACAGCCGTGATGCGGGCGGCCGATGAACGGCGCAAGGCGTCGGCAATGATCAGCAGCTCCATCAGGTTGTCGTTTGCGGGGTTCGACGTGGGCTGAACGATGAACATATCCTCGCCGCGCACGTTCTCGAATACCTCCACGAAAATCTCACCGTCGTTAAAGCGTTCGACCCGTGCATCGCACAGGCCCACCTCCATCCCGCGATGCATCGACATCCGCCGTGCAATCGCCTTGGCCAGCGTCGGATTGGCGTTACCGGAAATCAGCTTTGGCTCGATCATTGTGGGCATTGGAAAGGGGTCCTTTGGCAGCAAGGGGCCGTTACGCGTATGTAACAGATTCGTGGCGTTGACACCGGGTAGCACAAGCTTACCGTCTCGCAAAGAATTCAGCAGCTAAAGGAGCCGCAAAATGCCCCATATCGACTATTACTTTGCAACACTGTCACCGTTTACCTACCTCAGCGGGACGCGCCCCGGCGAGATTGCGAAGAAACACGGGGCCACGATCACCTATAAGCCGCTTGATATCATGGCGCTGTTCGGGCGCACGGGCGGCACACCACCCAAGGACCGCCACCCCAACCGGCAGGAATACCGCCTGCAAGACATGACGCGCCGGGGCAAGCTGTTGGGCAAGCCGCTGAACACCAAACCGATGTTCTGGCCCACCAATGGCGCACCTTCCGCCTATGCCATCATCGCGGCACAGAACGCCGGGCAT
>CBDTVH010000376.1:0-3253 GCA_965363665.1 uncultured Yoonia sp.
TGCGCGAGATCGGGTCGGGCAACATCGGGGCCACCAATGTCCTGCGGACGGGCAACAAGAAAGCGGCCGCCCTGACACTGGTGTTTGACGCGGCCAAAGGTGCCGTCGTTGTGTTGGCGGCAAGGCAACTCGCCGCCGAAGATGCGGCACAACTGGGTGCGCTCATGGCATTCCTCGGGCACTGCTTTCCCGTCTGGCTGAAATTCAAAGGCGGCAAAGGCGTAGCGACCTATTTCGGGATCCTGCTGGCAGTCAACTGGCAAATCGGGCTGATCGCCTGCGCAATCTGGCTCGTCGTGGCCGCTGTCTCACGCTATTCGTCGCTGGCTGCAATGGTCACCGCAGGATGGACGCCGCTGATCATCGGCTTCATCACAAACGGCCAGATGTTTTTTCTATCCGCTGCCCTTTGCTTGCTGATCTATATGCGGCACTGGAGCAACATCCAGCGGCTGCGCCAAGGCACAGAAACCAAGATCGGGGCAAAAACCTAGTAGCTGTATTCGCTGTAAATCCGCTTCAGATCGCCGTTCCAGTCGCCATAGTAATGCTCCAGCAACTCATCCGCGGGTGTCTTGCCGCTTTCAATCGTCTCGTGCAACGCGTTCAGGAAATGGGTCTCGTCAGCGATCAGGCCACCGGCGCCCGGCATTGCGCGGGCTTTCAGGCCAGCGTCTGAAATCGCCACGACCTCGCGCGCCAGTTCATGCATGTTGATCCCATCGACCTGCGCTTGCAGGCCATCGACTGAGGCCGCAACGCGCAACGCCTCGCGCTGCTCCGCCGTCCAATGCTTGCACAGATCCCAGGCGGCATCCAAAGCAGTCTGGTCATACATCAGACCAACCCAGAACGCTGGCAACGCGCACAAACGGCGCCAAGGGCCGCCATCGGCACCGCGCATTTCGATAAACTGCTTCACCCGCGCTTCGGGGAACACGGTGGTCAGGTGATCCGCCCAATCCGACAACAGCGGCTTTTCACCGGGCAGCGCGGGCAATTCACCTTTCAGGAAGTCACGGAACGACATGCCCAGCGCGTCGATGTATTTGCCGTCGCGGTAGACGAAATACATCGGCACATCCAACACCCACTGCACCCAGGCCTCGAACCCGAACCCTTCGTCAAAGACAAAAGGGACCATGCCGGTCCGGTCCGGGTCCAGATCACGCCAAATGCGCGAGCGCCATGATTTATGGCCATTCACCTTGCCCTCAAAGAACGGGGAATTGGCGAACAGGGCAGCGGCCACCGGCTGTAACGCAATCGCCACGCGCATCTTCTGTACCATATCCGCTTCAGACCCGAAATCGAGGTTCACCTGCACGGTACAGGTCCGGCGCATCATCGCCGTGCCCATGGTGCCGACCTTTTCCATGTAGTTGTTCATCAGCTTATAGCGGCCCTTGGGCATCAGCGGCATCTGCTCATGCGTCCACTCGGGGGCGGCACCCAGACCAATGAAACCCACGCCAATGTCGTCGGAAACGGACATCACCTCAGCCAGATGAACGTTCACTTCATCGCAGGTCTGATGGATCGTCTCCAACGGCGCACCAGACAGTTCCAACGCACCACCCGGTTCCAGACTGACGTTCGCACCGTCCTTGGTCAGGCCGATGATATTGCCTTCTTCCTCAACCCGGTCCCAGCCAAAGCGGCTTTCCAGCCCCTCCAGCACCGCCTTGATCGACCGCTCACCATCATAGGGCAGCGGCAGCAGACTATCCTTGCAGTACCCGAATTTCTCGTGCTCCGTCCCGATCCGCCAATCCGCCTTGGGCTTGCAGCCTTTCGACAGCACTTCGGCCAGTTGATCGTGATGTTCGATAGGGCCGCCGCCGGATTGAGGGATAGACATGGGTGCAGCACTCCGCTGTTGATCAGGTGTTATCGGTGACGTGCCTGAACAACCCTGTCAATGCAAGAGCGGCTTGACGCGGCTCCAGACGGTAACGCGCGCATCCGGTGTGTGTGAAAGCACGTCCAGCATAGTGTTGGTCTTGATGTCAGGAAGGCTTGCGAAAACGTCAAACAGGCCCTCGGCCCCCTTTGCATTGATCGGAATGGCCAGAACCTGGCCTTCGATGCTGGTCAGGATCCAGCTAGGGTCCGGGTGGCTGGTCGGATCAATCTCAAGCCTGCTGAGGTCCGCGACATCCATGATGCCCCCGTCAAGCGGACCGAAATAGGCCAACCGGCGCTCGCGGATCTGCACAACGCCCGGCCCATCGCCATCCTGGGCAAACCGCGCGCGCTGCACGCCCGCAATACCCCAGCCGATCCCGATGAGACAAAAGATATAGCCCAGCCATTTGTTGATACCGATCCCCGTCAGCACCCACCAGATGCCGAACAACAGCACAACACCTGCCAGCAGCACCTCGCGCCAGCGCCGCAAAAACGCGCGCACTTCGGGACGCAGGAAATCATCCATGGATCACCTGCGGCGCGTCATAGACAAGGATCGTGAAGGCACCGGTGCGACCGAACCCAATCGCTTCGTAGGCTTTGCAAGCCTGCGGCGAGGCTGCAAACAGGATCGCATGGTCAACACCGTTCGCCTGCGCCTCTTGCAAATGCAGCGCGACCGCGCGTCGGGCCAACCCCTGCGACCGCACCTCAGGTGGTGTAAAGACCCCACCAATCTGTACGGCCTCCGACAGCACGGCATTGAACCCCGTCATCGCCACGGGTGTGTCGCCTTGGTAAAGCACACGGTGCGTATCGGCGGCGATATAGCTTTCCACATCATCCTTGGCTTTCTGTGCGAAATCCTCGCCCGGCATGGGCAGGACCTCTTTCAGATAGGCACAGCGCCATGCGATGATAAGGTCACGCGGCGCATCGGCAAGCGGGCGCAGCGTGAAGCCAGTGCAATCCGGCACGACCAGATCCTTCAGCGCCAATTCATAAAGCGGCTCTTCGTGATCCAGCCCAGCCTGCGCGGGCAATCCCAGAAACCGGCGCAGCACCGCCACCTGCCCGGCATGACCCAATATGCCTTTGATGGCGCGCCCTGCCATTGCCACGGCGGCCTCGCCCCACGGGCCGGTCGGACATTGCGGAAAGATCATGCCTTCGTC
The DNA here is from genome assembly GCA_965363665.1 of uncultured Yoonia sp. Taxonomy (GTDB): domain Bacteria; phylum Pseudomonadota; class Alphaproteobacteria; order Rhodobacterales; family Rhodobacteraceae; genus Yoonia. The sequence goes on from CBDTVH010000376.1 coordinate 3,087, forward strand.
AGACACTGACAGAACATCCACCATCTTGCCCGCCTGCCACCTGACCCAGAACTGCATGGCGCGGGGATGACCACCGCTCATCCCGAACCTGCGTAAATTCGACAGCGGAAACATCGACGTGGCGATATGCTGTTTCAGGAACGCCTCGATCACCGGGCGATCGGCCA
>CBDTVH010000377.1:0-3248 GCA_965363665.1 uncultured Yoonia sp.
GGCAAACGTGCCACAACCATCGACCAGACCATCCAGACCGAGAAGGCAAGCAGCAAGGCCGGGATCGAAATCCACAGGTTGCGCCGTGCAACTGCACGCCCCTTGTCGGACCAGAAGGCCGGATCCTCGGGCTGCCATTCGGTCAATGTGCGCGGCATGGTTGTCCGCTCGGGGACGTGGATTTCCTGCATCTCGGGTAGTTCGGGAAGCGTATCCAACGCCGGGCCATGCGCGGCACGTTCCATCGCACGCACCGACAGGTGCATCCACGCAAGGGCGATGGCGACCAGCGCAAACAAAAGCGCAAAGCAGCTTGTATAGATGCCGGTCAATTCCAGCAACGCACCAAACCCGATAGGCAGAACGAAACCGCCCAAACCACCGATCATCCCGACAAGCCCGCCGACAGCGCCGACATGCTGCGGATAATACACCGGGATGTGCTTGAACACGGCCGCCTTACCCAGGCTCATGAAGAAGCCAAGCACGAAGAGAATGATCACGAAGGGCCAAAGCGCCATCTCGGTCGAGAAGGTGATCGGACCGCTCTTGCCTTGAATGACGTAATCGGTGGGTGGGTAGGACAGCATGAACAGCAGGATCAGGCTGAAGCCAAAGGTCCAGTACATCACCTTTCGCGCACCGAACTTGTCGGACAGATGCCCGCCATAGGCCCGGAACAGCGATGCCGACAATGAAAACGCCGCCGCAGACATGCCAGCGGCCCGGACATCAAGGCCGTACACGTCAATCAGATAATGCGGCATCCAGAGCGCCAGCGCGACGAAAGCACCAAAAACGAAGAAATAGTACAGCGAGAACCGCCAGACCTGCAGGTTTCGCAGTGGTTCGAATTGCTGTGCAAGGCTCGGGGCTTTCACACCTGACTTGCGGCGGCGACCAGTTCGGGATCATCCTTGGCGAAAATGAAAAATATCACCGCCATGATGGCAAGACCCACCGCCCAGACATGCGCGACACCTTGCCAGCCGTAAGCCACCATCACGAAAGGCGCGACGAATTTTGTGACAGCCGCGCCAACATTGCCCGCGCCGAAAATGCCAAGCGCCGTGCCCTGGTGACCTGCATCATAGAACCGCGATACATAAGCCACACCGATGATGAACGAACCACCGGCAAGACCAATCCCAAGGGCTGCGACAAGATACATGGTGTAGGAGGACGCAAAGGTCAGCGCCCATGTCGCCATCGCCGTCAGCAGCATTTGCGCGGTGAAGACAAGGCGACCGCCGTATTTCTCGGTCCAGACGCCGAGGAACAGGCGCGTGATTGAACCGGTCAGAATGGGTGTCGCAACCAAAAGGCCGAACTGGGCCTCGTTCAGGCCAAGATCGGCTTTGATCGCGACGCCAATGATGGAAAAGATCGTCCAAACAGCAAAGCAGGCTGTAAAGGCGACGGTGCTAAGCCCCAAGGCGCGGTTTTGATCGGCTCTTCCAACGGTTCCGGCACTGTCCATGGTAAGTCCTCCAGACGATTATGCGTGCGACAGGCCCAATTCGGGCTTGCGCACAGGGGTGGAGGATTTGGAGCGGCTGATGTTTGATCTGAATCAAAAATGTGGAGCGCGCGCACCGAAATAAATGCGCTGGACAGCTTTATCAATTCCGTCACCTTGGCCGATCAAGTCAGTGCCAGCACAGGTCAATCGCTCGCTTGACATTTATCAAGTGGACCTGAAAGATATTGCAGATCAGAACGTAACCGGAGACCAACGCGGACATGCCTGAGTCGTACAAGGAAGAAATTCGCGACCTCGCCTTGTTTGCCCAGATGGATGAGTTGAATTACCGCACCCTTGTACGTGGTGCCTATGTTCAGAATTTCCCGCCCCGGATTGATTTGATCCATGAGAATGAACCAGCAGATTTCCTGCATATCGTTCTGTCGGGTTCCGTAGATCTTTTCTCTGTATGGAATGGCCGGGAATCGAGCATGGCAACCGTCAGGCCCGTGTCGACATTCATCCTGGCCGCCAGTGTGAAGGATTTGCCATATCTGATGTCCGCCAGAACACTGGAGAAAAGCCGTATTGCGCTTATTCCGTCCCAGGATGTTAGGGCCATGTTCGCCGCCGATGGCGCCTTTGCACAGGCGATCGTGTCCGAACTTGCGCAGTGTTATCGGTCTGTGGTCAAAAATACCAAAGATCTGAAGTTGCGCACGTCGCTTGAGCGTTTGGCGAATTATCTTTTGCGGCAAAGGGCCCACAGCGGTGCGCTCAGTTTTGATCTGACCATGGAAAAACGGCGTTTGGCGTCCTTTCTGGGCATGACACCGGAAAACCTCAGCCGTGCGTTCAAGGGATTGGAGGCTTATGGCGTCAAAGTCGAAGGCAATCATATCGTGATCAATGATCTTGAAGACCTGATGCGCTATGCCAAACCCAACCCACTGATCGACGACCACTCAACATGAGGCCATCGTGGTGGCGCAATTCATGCCTGGGACATATCTGTGGATGCTGGACCACTGTCGGACACAAGCGCTGGATATCGTAACCTTAGCTTTCCATCATCGGTTTCGTCAGATGTCATCTGCGCCGCAGCAGGTGAACCTAGTACCCCAACTCCCCTACACAATCGACAATCTTCCATAGCTTCAGGTTGATGTCCGTCTCCGCTGTGCCGAATGCTTCTCTGTCAAGAACTGAAAGCGTCATGGCGTAGGGCAAATACTCGAACGACATCGCGTGGAGCGACCAGGTATTGTCTGTCACGCACAGACGTGTGCCGGGAGGATCACAATCAAACGTGAACGGATAAAGGAAATCAGCTTGCGGTCCATATTCAATCTCCGCCGCGTCCGCTGTCTTGGTCAAGGTCGCGGTCAGATGCGGTTCTGGTCCCTCTTGCAGTTCAAGTGTGCAAACGGCGTCGGCGGCCAAGGGTCCGGCACCTACGACGAGTGCAAGAACGACGATGCTTGATTTGACCATTGCCACGTCCTTTCGCATTTGAAAAAACCATTGCGTTCCAGGCAAACACCGGGAGTTCCGATCAGCGCGGTTTGATTTGCGCGTCTCAGCTACAACCATCTCGACCGCCTGATCCATCGGCACGTTTGGAACGTCCGGCGTTTCATGCACCGGCAAGGGTCACCTCCATCAGCGCGATATTCGCTGGCCATGTCTCTACTGAGCAGGCGGTATCAGGTGCCGTTACTGGTTCTGCGCATGCTATTCATGACAAAGACGTACCGATCCTCTTGACCGCAAGCCACGAACC
>CBDTVH010000378.1:0-3244 GCA_965363665.1 uncultured Yoonia sp.
TTCACGATATAATAAAGATCCGCCGCTACTTTGCGCTGCACACCGTCTTGGCCATCGACATAGCCCACCTCGGTCTGTGCATAGCCGCTGATGCCGGGCATGATCTGGTGACGCGCCGCATATCCGGGCACGTTCTTCATGTAGACACAGGCGTGTTCATACAGATCGGGTCGCGGGCCTATCAGGCTCATCTCGCCGCGCAGGACATTGATGATCTGCGGCAATTCATCAATCCGCGCCTTTCGCAAAATGCGCCCCATGCGCGAAATCCGATCCTCTTCCAATCCATCATAGGCGCCGCGCGCAGGCGCCTTGGCAGGCATCATCGTGCGGAATTTCCAGGCCTGAAACGGCTGTCCCGCAAACCCCATACGGCGCTGGTAATACATCAAAGGACCATGATTGAAGAATGGATTGAGGATCAGCAGAACAATGGCCGTAACGGCAAGAACCGACAACAGCACGATCGACAGGACAACATCGAAGACCCGTTTGTATCCAATAACAGGTTTTGCAACAACGACATGCGACCGGTGGATCGGATGCGTTCTTTCTATCATTTCAGCGGTTTCATCGAAATCAAACAACGGCGCAGACATTCCCAAATCAGTGGACCGACGATCGGTCCGTCCTGACACAGGACCTTGAACTGTATGGGTTAATGTCGCCTTAACAACAGCGCGATGTGTTCTCGAAAGACCCTGCTCGGTCGATCGGCATGGGCGGGCTGGTATACTGGCCGCGACCAGCATGCTTGGCACCACGGCTTCCGCCGAATTTTTGGGACTGGGAACGACGAACGCACAACCTGCGTGCTGATCACCAGTAACGTGGAAGAAGCTGTCCTGCTGGCCGACAGTGTTGCAACGATCACGAACGTCAACCTACCCTAGCCGCGCACCCGCAAAGCTCTGCTGGAGTATCCGGACTACTCTGCCTACCGCTTGGACATCCTTGATTTCCTTGAAGAGTACGAGCGCGGCACAACCGAAGCCCAAAGCAATCGCGGCCGAGTAAACCGATGGAAAGATATTCTAAAGGTTTCAATGCCAGTATCTGCCCAGCGGCGCAGGAGCAATGGCATGACCCCCAATCAAATCGAAACCGTCAAGGACAGTTTTCAGCAGATTTATCCGGTCCGGGACCCGTTGTCGCAAACGTTCTACGACGAATTGTTTCGTATCGCACCCAGCGTGCGCCCCTTCTTTGCAGAGAATATGACCGAACAACGGGTGAAACTGTCGGAAACGCTGGGCGCAGTGGTCAACAACCTGCATCAACTGCCGTTGATTGCGGACACGGTCATCGGATTGGCGCGGCGGCACGTCAGCTATGGCGCAAAGCCCGAACATTTTGCCCCCGTTGGTCACGCGCTGATCTTTGCTTTGGAAAAACACATGCCGGGCGGTTTGACAGAGGTCGAAACCGACGCTTGGGTGGCCGCCTACACGCAGATATCCGATCTGATGACCGAGGCGATGCTGGTACACAGCGCAGCCTGACCTTGCTGGCCCTCCGCCGAAGCGGAAGATTGCCATTGGTGCTGGCATGGCCTCTGGTCGTGTGCTGGAACACCTTTTTGATGCGGGTGCGGATTATGACGTGACCCTGTTCAACGCCGAAACGCACCGGCAAATCGCCGCGTCCGGCGGCACATCTGGCGGAACCCTTTGTCGAAATGCACCCGCAGGACGCCGCAGAACTGGGCGCCGGTATCGGTGATCTGATCTGTGCTCAAAGCCTCTATAGTGCCGCGATTATGCCGGATGCGGTCGAAGATCTAAAACCGGTACATGCATCGCCCTATACATGGCGGTCGGCGCCGCACCAAAAATCGTCCAAGAGGTAACGCGCGGGGCCGACGGTTTGCCCGGTGAAGTCCAGATCGTCGCAATGGCGCAGCGCAAAGGCCAGATCATTGCAAACTGCACAGTGGCCGATCTGCCAGCAGCCCTGATCCAGCACGGCACTACGGGCAAATCCCATTTCGTAGGTGATGACCATCATCGTCATGCCTTCGTGGGCCAGTTCGCCCATGACGTCTAAAACCTCTTTGATCACTTGGGGACCGAACGGCCACGCTGATAGCACAAACTGAACCGCTAAAACTGTGGCAGCTGACTTGCGGTACGGCCAAAAAGACCGCACCGCAGCCACGCTGTTTCAGGCGTTACTCTCCCAGCGCGATACCTTCGCGACGCGGGTCCGCGCCGCCTTGAAGTTGATCACCGATAGCAATCGCGTGCAGACCCGAGTTCAATCCTCTGGCGTTCACCTCAAACCCTAGCGCGGTAAGCGGTTCTGCAAGATCTTGCGCACTGGTCCCTTCTTCCACATCGTAAGTGCCAAAGCGGTTCACCAGATGCGGCATTGAGACAGCTTGCTGAACGTCCATACCCCAATCCAGATGCGCGATGATCGCTTGTGCGACGTAGCCGATAATCCGGCTGCCGCCCGGGCTGCCGATTACAAGGATGGGCGCTTCATCCTCCATGACAATCGTCGGTGCCATCGAGGATCTTGGCCGCTTGCCGGGCTCGATCCGGTTCGCGATCGGGATGCCATCTTCATGGGTGCGGAAACTGAAATCCGTCAGTTCATTGTTCAAAAGAAATCCGCGCACAAAGACACGGCTTCCAAAGCCGTTCTCGATCGTGGTGGTCATGGAAAGCGCATTTCCATAGCTGTCGACAATCGAGATATGGCTGGTCGAAGGCAGTTCGATGGACTGGTCATCGGCCAGCAACATGGCATGATCCCACTCCGGCTCTCCGGGGGCGACCATTTCAAGCGCCATGTCGGTGGCCCCGATCAGATTGGCGCGACCTTCAAGATAGACCGGATCAACCAAGCCGTTTGTCGGCATCGGAACAAAGTCACTGTCGGCCATATAGCGGCCACGATCCGCGAAAGCGAGGCGCGATGCATCACCGATGATCCGCCAGCTTTCGGGATTGTCCGCACCAAGTTCTGCCAGATCGAATTGCGCTGCCATGCCAAGGATTTGCCCAACCGTCAGTGCGCCCGAAGATGGAGGGCCCATACCGCAAACATCGGCTTGGCGATAGGTAACACAAACCGCCGGCCGTTCGATGACGCGGTAATTTGCAAGGTCTTCCAGTGCAAGAAACCCAGGATTACCCTCGGCATTGCGCACGGCACTCACGATGTCTTCGGCAATCGGGCCGCTATAGATCGCATCTGCACCCTCTTGGGCCATCTGCCGCAACACGTCAGCATAATC
>CBDTVH010000379.1:0-3222 GCA_965363665.1 uncultured Yoonia sp.
GAATAAAGCAGCATGGACCCGTGGCCCGCCGACAGGATGAACCGGTCGCGGTCAGGCCACTCGGGTGTCTTTGGATCGAACCTGAGATGCTTCTCAAACAGAACCGTCGCGACATCGGCCATGCCCATAGGCATGCCAGAGTGGCCGGAGTTTGCCGCGGCAACTGCATCCAGCGTCAAGGTGCGGATGGCTGTGGCTTTGGTCCAGTGGTCAGGGTGGGCGGTGCGCAGGGCTGCAATATCCAAGGTGGTCAGGTCCTATTTACGAAAGATGAACTTCAGGCGTTGATGCGTCATATCAGGCCGGACCCCAAGATCAAGCGTGACGGCTAAGTTACTCATATTCCTGACCCGTCGCGGTTTGCGGGCGCGCCGGTGATGTCTTACGCTTGCTGATATGAGGCACGATTCGGTCTCCCGCCGTCCCTGAACGGGTCAAAAATGGTGGTTGCGCCGATGGTTATGGCAAATGGGGCATCGTTCCCATGCCACGAAAGGACGGGTGGATGAGTGATATCAGTGCATTGGAAGGCCGCATCACAGCGGCACTTGATCGGATCAGGCAGGGGCTGGAGCGGCAGTCCGGGCAATCTTCCGCCGCCGACCCGGAATTGCAGGCCGCCCTTGACGAAGAACGCGCGCAGAACGCCGAACTGGTCGAGCGTGTGCGCGTGCTGAAAGAGCGCCAGGATACGCAGGTCGCAAATCTGACGATCCGCGCCGAAACCCAAAGCAGGCACCTGATGAAGCTGGACGAGGAGTTGCAGCAATTGCGCGCCTCGAACGTCCAGTTGCGCGAAATGAACGCCAAATTGCGTCACGCTGTCACCACAGGCCTTGCGCCAGAGTTGCACGACGCTGCGGTTGAAGCTGAAATGGAAGCATTGAACGCCCAACGTTCGGCGGATGCCGCTGAAGTGGATGCCATTCTGGCCGAACTCAAACCCCTGATCGAGGAGACGACCCATGCCGCAAGTTGAGATTGCAATCGGTGGTCGGACTTTTGAAGTGGCCTGTCAGGAAGGGGAAGAGCATTTCCTGCATTCCGCCGCCGCGATGCTGGATGTGGAAGCATCACATCTGGCCGAACAGATCGGACGTGTGCCGGAATCGCGGATGCTGTTGATGGCAGGTTTGATGCTGGCGGATAAAACCGCAGGTCTTGAGGATAGGGTACGCGAATTAGAAGCGGATGCAGCCAGTTTGCGCGCGCAGATGGAAAATATGCAAAGCCAGCCTGCACCAGAGCCCGTGCGTGTCGAAGTGCCTGTCGTGCCTGCTGCGGTGACAGATGCGCTGGCCGAGATAGCCGCGCGCGCCGAAGCTTTGGCCGACCAGATCGAAGCGCGCTAGCAAACAGGCGGGCGCAGGGCCCGCCCTTTCTTGTATCAGGCGTTGGCTTCGCGGATCTTGTCCGCGGCGTCCTTATCAAAGGCCACGCCTTTTTGCGCAAACAGGGTGTCCAGCTCGCCCGAAAGGGTCATTTCGGTGATGATGTCACATCCACCAACGAATTCACCCTTGACGTAAAGCTGCGGGATGGTGGGCCAATCGGAATAGTCCTTGATCCCCTGACGGATGTCATCATCGGCAAGCACGTTCACATCGTTGAAATCCACGCCCATGAAATTCAGCACCCCGGCCACGCGGGATGAGAAGCCACACTGCGGCATGCTTTTGGTGCCCTTCATGAAAAGGACGACATCGTTGGTTGTGACGGTTTCTTTGATTTTGTCTTGGGCTGTCATTTCTTGGTTTCCGTTTCTTTTGGGCTGAAAATCCGTGCGTATTCGTCTGGATCGCACGGTACTTTGTACGTCGTATGATGGCCTGAGATACCCGAGGAATACTCGGCATGGATCGTGTGAAACCCGGTCTTTTTGTCTGAGCCGCGGTTCTGGTCGCCTTTTTCGTTCATCACGATATTGATGGCGCGCAGAACGAATGCGGCAAGGATCAATGCCGCGAGCGTTCCTATGATCAGATTAATGCTCATCGCGATCAGTCAGGTGCCTTTGTCGTCAGGGCCAGCGCGTGCAATTCGCCGTTGTTGCCGTCCATCTTGCCTTTCAATGCCGCGTAGACCGCGCGTTGTTGTTGCAAGCGGTTTTTGCCACGAAAGCTTTCGTCGATCACTTCGGCGGCGAAATGTGAGCCGTCATCGCCCTGAACGTTGATTTTTGCGTTCGGGAAACTCTCGCGCAGAAGTGTTTCGATGTCGTGGGCGGTGATGGGCATCGGCGGTCCTCTTCTTCGTTTGTATATAAGTTAGGGCCGCTGGAACGGGGGGACAAGTGGGGATGCCTCCGGCGGGAGTTTTTTGGGCAAGATGATATTCAGCGACCGCGTTTTCAAACGCGGTTCGGAAGCTGTGGCTGAGCTCTGACAATGGCGCGCTTTGGCTGCCGAACGTGATCTGGTCGCCGCCAACCTTGCCCACCGTGGTCAGTGTCACCCCTGCCTGGCTTGCCGCGATCATCAGGGCTTCGGCCTGATCAAAGTTGCAGGCGATCAGATAGCGCGCCTGATCTTCGCCAAAGAGTGTCGGGGTGTCTTCGACATCGATCGTAATGCCGACGCCCGCCGTTTCAGCCAATTCAAAGGCGGCCAAAGCAAGACCACCATCCGAAAGATCCGTGCAGGCCTTGATATAGGCGTGGTTGGCCCGGATGAAGTCACCGTTGGCCTTCTCGGCTGCCAGATCGACAGGGGGGGCGTCACCCTCAACGCGGCCATAGACCTCGGCCAGCAGGGCGGACTGCCCAAGGTGGCCGGTCGTTTCGCCCAAGAGCAGCAGAAGATGCCCTTCACGGATCGTGCCGGTAATCATGTGATCAGGATGGTGGATGATCCCGACCGCCCCGATTGTCGGCGTGGGCAGGATGCCCTTGCCGTCGGTTTCATTGTAAAGCGAGACATTACCCGACACGATGGGCATATCCAGCGCTTTCACGGCTTCGCCGATCCCTTGGATCGCGCCTACGAACTGCCCCATGATCCGTGGCTTTTCGGGGTTGCCGAAGTTCATGTTGTCGGTGGTGGCAAGAGGGGTAGCGCCGACGGCTGTCAGGTTGCGATAGGCTTCAGCGACGGCCTGCTTGCCGCCCTCAACGGGGTTGGCCATGACATAGCGCGGGGTCACGTCGCTGGTGAAGGCCAGCGCCTTTTGGGTCCCGTGTACGCGGACAATGCCGGAACCAGCGCCCGGCGTTCTGGCAGTGTC
>CBDTVH010000380.1:0-3216 GCA_965363665.1 uncultured Yoonia sp.
ATGACACGCCGCTTGCTTTGCCGGTGCTGCGCTTAATCTCATCCTGATTCTTGACGATCTCTGCCAGAACTTCGTCCTTGGGTCCAAAGGCGCGGAGCGCGCCGCCTTCGATGGCGAGCAACAGGTCACATTCCTGAATGGCCGATGGCCTGTGCGCCATGATGAAAACGATCTTGCCAGCAGCCTTGAGTGACTTGATGGCTTCGTTCAGCGCCAGTGAGCCTTCGTTGTCGAGGTTCGAATTCGGCTCATCCAGCACCACGACCACCGGTTCACCATAAAGCGCGCGGGCCAGTCCGATCCGTTGGATTTGCCCACCTGAAAGCCGTCCATGGGCGGCGGACACGCGCGTGTCATAGCCATCGGGGAGTTTCAGGATCATTTCGTGGGCCGCGGCTGTTCGGGCGGCTGCCACAACCTTGGCGTCATCGGGTGTCATCGACATGCGCGCGATATTTTCCTTGATCGTGCCATCAAAAAGCTGCACCCGCTGTGGCAGGTATCCCACATGCTCGCCCAAAGCGTCAGGATCATACTGATCAAGCGCCACGCCATCGAGACGGATCTTCCCACCAGCCGGGTGCCAGACGCCGGTGAGGACCCGCGCGAGCGTTGATTTACCCGCACCGGACGTTCCAATCACGCCAACCGCCTGACCGGCCCCGACCGAAAAGCTGATCGTGCGCAGGGAAGCCTTTTGTTCACCCGGCGGCACGACGGTGACTTGATCTGCGACAAGGCGCGCCCTGGGCTTGGGCATCGTGATACGCGGCTCATCGGCTGGAATCTGCCCTAACAGAACGGCCAAACGATGCCACCCTTCGCGCCCGCGCTGGAACGTTGCCCACTGACCAACCAGCAGTTCAATCGGAGCAAGTGCACGGCCCAACAAGATCGAACCGGCGATCATTGCACCGGGGGATAGCTGGTTCATCAACACCAGATACGCACCAAGCCCAAGCATGGCCGATTGCAGAAAAAGGCGAAAAGCCTTGGTGATGGCCGTAAACTTGCCAGAGGCGTCAGCGGCATCAACCGCAGTGTCCAGCGATTTACCACGCGCAATTTGCCATCTTTCAAACGCGGCTTCGCGCATTCCAAGGGAATGTACCATCTCGCTCTCAGTGCGGATTTGGGCGCCAAGCTGGTCCGCCGTGAAACTTGCCGTGTTCGCGGCTTCAAGCGGTCTGCGTGTCGCAGTCTGGTTCAGGACGGCAATGATCAGCAGGACTACGGCCCCACCAACCGCAAGAATCCCCATCAGCGGGTGGAAAATGAAGATCCCCAGAAAGAACAGGGGTACCCAAGGCAGATCAAACAAGGCCATCAGTGCCGGCGATGTGATCAGACGCTGAACTGCTTCCAGATCTCTCAGACCTGTCGCTGCTTCTTCCGGGGCGCGGTTCAGCGTTGTTGCCTTGAGCACAGCGCCGAAAACCCGTCGGTCCAGACTGGCCTGAAACCGCGCACCAACCCGGCCCATTACCCGACCGCGCACGAAATCGAGGATGCCCATCATGGCGTAAAGAAACAACACAAGCACGGTCAACGCGACCAAGGTTTCAAACGACCGCGAGCTAAGCACGCGATCATAGACGTTCAGCATGTAAAGCGGACCGGTCAGCATCAACAGGTTCACAAAAAAGCTAAAGATGGCAACCATCCAATAAAGAGGCCTGCTTTGCTTGCGGATTTCAACAAGCTCTGCGCGCCCGATTGATGTTTGGTCGATCGACATTTTAACGTCTCAATCCTCTGATGCCCTTATCCTTTGACACAATATCAATGCAGGACCGGATAGAATGTTATGTTCTTAGCAAAATAAGATTGCACTTGTCTCGCACTGACTGAATTGCACCGCCGGAGGGCTCTCATTGTGGCACGCGTTCTTATCTATCCTTGTGCGAAGAGAAACACGCGACAGCAATCGCGTCATCTTGCACCAATCAAATCAAAGATAGCCTTTGATGACATCAGACCGGTGCGCAAAAACGCTGACATCGTCGTAAGGCAAGCCATCTTTCACTGCCGCCGCCATCATATCGGCCAACATGGTGCGGTTCTGTGCCAGTTCATCCAATTGCGAAACCAAGGCGTCAATATCGCCCAATGGAACAAGTCGCCCACCACTGTGTTTTGAAATCAGGTCGCGCGCGAATGCACCGTCATAGCCGATGATTGGCGTGCCTGAGACCAGCGCTTCGATCAGGCAGCGGGGCGACTCAGGCGTTTTATGACAGAAGAGAAAGACATCGGCGGCCCGGTATTTCTCCAACACCTCTTCACGGTCTTTGACAAACCCCAGAAATTTGACGTTGTCGCCAAGTCCCTGCGCTTGGGCCTGCGCGCGCATCGCGTCCATCTCTGCGCCCTCACCCATCCAGAAGGCTTCAAAGGCGGTGCCGCCTTTTGCCAGTTTCGATAGCGTGGCAACCCAGTCAAGCGGCCCCTTCATGGGGTCGGCACGTCCAACATAACCTATTTTCAGTGGGCCTTCCGCAGCCGCTTTGATCTTGCTGGCCAATCGGTCAGCCGTGATGTGTTCAGCTTTGCTGATATGAATATCATGCACCAAGATCGGCTGTCGGCAAAAAGGGGCATAGGTATCGAATGTCTCTTTGCCATGAAACAGCCCTATCGTTGCGCGCCGGATCAGAAACTGTTCAAGCCACGCCATTGGCCGGTAAGTCAGACGCGCTTTGATGCGCTCCTTCAGTGTGCCAGAGGTCGCCGTGCGCCGCACGACTTCGGATTCAACCCGGTCCGTCCAGACCGCAAAGGCTCGCTGCATGCGGTGCGCCTGATAACAGGCAACTGATCCCCAATCCCCGAAAAGCCCACCGATCGAAAACGACATGTAGTCGGCCTTGTCGATTTCCTGACGGATGATGTCGCGGCAAGACCGGTAGTTCTTCAAGAAGATATCAGGCCGGTAGGACATCGGCAGCGGCACAAAGCGCACCCGATCCAGATTGGGGCCAACAATATCAACAGGCTTCCAACTTGACGGCGGCGTCCCATGTGCCAGCGGGATCATGACCGTGACGGTATCGAAATTTTCGGCCCAAAGGCGCAGACCGTTACACGCCTGATCCTCCAGCAGATACCCCTCATCGGATTGGTACAGTGGAACCGGCGCATAGATCAGAAGCTGCCCTTTTGACACAGTTGGGCCACCAATCATTTTGCGAATGGGTCTTTGTACCATCCCAGCTT
>CBDTVH010000381.1:0-3200 GCA_965363665.1 uncultured Yoonia sp.
TGCCCCGGCAGGTGCCAGCCCGGTTTCTTTCTTCACGCTGGCGGTCCCGGCAATATCCAAGTGCGCCCAAGGTACATCGTCTTTCACAAAACGTTGCAGGAACTGCGCCGCCGTGATCGAACCAGCCGACCGCCCGCCCACGTTTTTCATGTCGGCGATACGCGATTTCAGCAGCTCGTCATAGGCCGGTCCCATCGGCATCCGCCATGCGCCTTCGCCTTCGGTTTTGGCTGCCTTCAAAAATGCGTCACTCAATTCATCCGAGTTTGAGAACAGCCCCGCGTTTTCATGCCCCAGCGCCACCAGAATGGCCCCCGTCAACGTCGCCAGATTGATCATGCCCACCGGCTTGAACCGCTCTTGCGCGTACCACAGCACATCGGCCAGCACCAAACGGCCCTCGGCGTCGGTGTTGATGATCTCGACCGTGTCACCCTTCATGGATTTCACCACATCGCCCGGGCGGGTCGCGCTGCCGGACGGCATATTCTCGACCAGCCCGACAAGGCCTACGACGTTGGCCTTGGCCTTGCGCAGTGCCAGCGTGCGCATCACCCCCGCCACGACGCCCGCACCACCCATATCCATGGTCATATCTTCCATGCCAGCCGCAGGTTTGATGCTGATGCCGCCAGTATCAAAGACCACCCCCTTGCCGACCAGGGCAAATGGCGCCTCCTTGCCGCCACCATTCCACGACATGACCACGACTTTCGACGGGCTGACAGAGCCTTGACCGACACTCAGCAGTGTGCGCATTCCCAATTTGGCCAACGCATCCTCTTCAAGAATTTCGACCTCAAGCCCCAATTCCTGCATCGCAGCCAACCGGGCGGCAAAATCATCAGTGGTCAGCACGTTCGCCGGTTCGTTGGTCAGATCACGGGTAAAGAAAACACCTTCCGCAATTGCGGCCATCGGTGCCGCTGACTTTGCGACCGCCTCGGGTTTCGACACCATGAAGGTGATCGCACCGGCGGGCTTTTTGTCAGCGGTCTTGTGGGCATCAAACTCATACCCGCGCAGCGCAAGCCCAAGTGCGATTTCATCCGCCCTTGCGATGGTGCCCGCCAGGATCAGCAGATCCTTGCCGCCTTGCGCCTTGGCCAGTTGCGCGCCTGCCTTGCGCGCCTCCTGTGTACCGGGGCGACGGCCCAGTTTGACGACACAGACGGCTTCGGCGGCCATCCCGCCGGGAAAACCCAGCGACGACACATCGCCGATCGCCATCTTTTCAAAGGCGGCACTCTCCACAAACCGGGCCAATGCCTTGCGGGTCAGCGTATTCACCTTGCGCGCACCGGCATCCAGTTTGCCATCTTCATCGACAAAAACGACCACCTTGCCGGTGGCATCTGCCACGGCATCAAGATCGACATCTTTGAACTGGATCTGGGCGGGTGTGGTCATATGAACTCCTGTCGGTGTGATCGCATTGGCGCCATAGGTAGCCCGCAGCCGCCCGGTTGACCAGATAGCTGTTCAATCCGTCGCGGCGTTAGGCTAGTTTGCCCACAAAGAAACACGCAGGCACCGCAAAGGACATACCAATTGGCGCGATTCGACAGATATATGTTGTCGCAACTGATGGTACTTTTTGGCTTCTTCAGCCTTGTGCTGGTGCTGATCTACTGGATTAACCGGGCGGTCGTCCTGTTTGACCAGTTGATCGCCGACGGACAATCCGCAGGCGTGTTTCTGGAATTCACCGCCCTGTCGCTGCCATCTGTCATGCGGCTTGCCCTGCCATTGGCGGCTTTTGCCGCCGCGGTCTATGTGACCAACCGGATGTCGACGGAATCGGAACTGACCGTTGTCCAGGCCACCGGGTATTCGCCGTTTCGCCTTGCGCGACCAGTTCTTTACTTTGGCATCATCGTGGCACTGATGATGACGGCCTTGATGCATTTTCTGGTCCCCCTCAGCAGCGCGCGCCTGTCCGAGCGTCAGGCTGAGATTGCACAGAATATCACCGCCCGCCTGCTGACCGAAGGGCAGTTTTTGGAACCCATCAACGGGGTGACGTTCTATATCCGTGAAATCACGCCATCGGGCGAATTGCTTGATATCTTCCTGTCAGACACCCGGTCAGACAACGAACAGGTCACCTACACCTCGTCAAAGGCGTTTCTGGTACGCGATAACGACACCACGCAGTTGGTCATGCTTGACGGGATGGTCCAGACATTGCGCACCGAAAACCAGCGGCTTTTCACCACCACGTTTGACGATTTTGCATATAATATCAGCAGCCTGATCGGTGAAACGCGCCCGCGTGGTCGGCGCGATTCCCAGCTATTCACCTGGGAACTGCTCAATCCGACCCCCGAATTGGAAGCCGAAACCGGGCGCGACGCAGCCCGCCTGATCGCCGTGGGGCATGACCGCTTCAGCCAATCCATTCTGGGCATCGTGGCGGCACTTCTGGGGTTTTCAGCGCTGATGGTGGGCGGCTACAGCCGTTTCGGGGTCTGGAAACAGATCGTCGGTGCAATCGTGCTGATCATTGTGGTCAAGGCCGTGGAAACCACCGGTCTGCGCATCGCGCGCAGTGACCCGCAGTTGTGGATGGTGGCCTATCTGCAAAGCGCTGTGGGGTTTGCGATGATTTGGTTCCTGCTCTTCTGGGCGGGTCGTCCGTATCTTTTCAAACGGCGCCCGGTTGAGGTGCCGGCACAATGATCCTGCACCGCTACTTCGCCAGCCGCTTCTTTCGCACCTTCATGGGGGTGGCGGTGGTGTTTTTCCTCATCATGCTGTTCGTGGATCTGGTCGATCAACTGCGCCGCTTTGCGAATGTGGAGGCAAGTTTTGCCGATCTGCTGGTCCTGAGCCTGCTTAACATCCCGCAAGCGTTCTATGCCATCCTGCCGCTGATCATGATCCTTGCAACAATCGCGCTGTTTCTAAGCCTGTCGCGGTCGTCCGAAATGGTGGTGACACGTGCGGCGGGCCGGTCCGCGTTGAAATCGCTTTTGGCACCATTGGCCGTGGCATTGATGATCGGGGTTGTCGCAGTTGGCGTGCTCAACCCCATCGTCGCGGGCACATCGAAACAGTTTGAAACCCGCAGCGACGCGTTAAAGGGCGACAGCTCGGTCCTGACCATCGGTTCATCCGGCCTTTGGCTGCGGCAAGGCAATGCTGATGGTCAAACGGTGATCCGGGCCCAAAGCGCCAATCTGGATGGAACGCTGCTG
>CBDTVH010000382.1:0-3196 GCA_965363665.1 uncultured Yoonia sp.
TCGCACCGACAATCGGGAGGAACTTTGTATGCAGCAAGACACCGCTTGCCTTGCTGTCGCCTGCAAAGTCAAAAACATCATGCAATCGCGTTGGCAATATCTGATGGGTCGAGCTGACATAGGCGTACCGCCGGGACCACCGCACCAAGGGCGTCTTGTTCAGGGTGGGGGACCGCGCCGGATCATCACCAAAGAACACACGCTCTCGAACGCCGCCCTGAATCCACAGATTGCCGTAATAGTGATGCACCTGATGGCGATAGTTGTCTGCATCAAACCAAGAGAGCGTCTTTGTCGGATCATCGCCAGGGGCATAGATTGCATCATCCAAAGGCCCCTTTGGATAAAGATCCAGCATAAGAGCCCCGAATGACGCATGCCCCTGATCATCAAGCCAGTTGGTCAGCGCCTTCAGATCGCGGCTTTCATACTCTGGATAGATCAGCAATTCATCCGCATCGACAGTCAGGCACCAGTGTTTGTGCCCATACTGCCAGTGCAGCCACCCCAGCCAGTCCATGCCAAACCGGGCCAGCCGATAGCTGTGCGTTGTTGTCCAAAGCGACACATCGGGTTGTGCGGCAAGATAGTCAGCCGTCCCATCATCGCTGCCGTTATCCACGAACAGGAAGTGATCAACGCCCAGCCTGCGATAGTGTTCGAGGAAATAGGGCAGCCTGACAATTTCATTGCGCACTGTGGCAAATGTCAGGATTGCATCGGCAGTAATCTGGTGCGTCTGATCGACATAGGTGCTGATCTGATGCCGCTTTCGCCAGATACGAAACAGAAATCGCCTGCGCTTCCAACGCAGGCGATACGCGTGCCACAGACGCGGTATTTCAGACACGAATGCCCCTCTTACTCTGCAGCTTTCCTGGCCGCATGCAGGTCCGCAAGGAACGCCGCAAACTCATCGCGCAATTCATCGCGCTCCAGTGCAAAGGCCACTGTCGCTTGCAGGAAACCCGCCTTGGAACCGCAGTCGTAACGTTCCCCATCAAAGCGATAGCCAAACACATCACGCCCTTGCCGGATTTCTTCAGCAATCGCATCGGTCAGTTGAATTTCACCTCCAGCACCGCGCCCGATGGTGTCGAAGTTCGCAAGAACCTGCGGGGTCAGGATATAGCGACCAATCACCGCCAGATTGGACGGTGCCGTACCTGCTGCGGGCTTTTCGACCATGCCAGCGACCTTGGCCACCGCGCCATCTTCGGATGCGACGTCCAGAATGCCGTAGGCCGATGTCTTCTCGGGCAGAACTTCCATTGCGGCAACCATCGCCCCGCCGGTTTCCTGATAGGCCTCGACCATCTGTTGCAGGCAGGGTTTTTCGGCGGCAATCACATCGTCAGGCAGGATGACGGCAAAAGGTTCGTTGCCGATCAGTTTGCGCGCACAGGACACCGCGTGACCAAGGCCCAGCGCCTTGTGCTGGCGCAGATAAGCAATCGTGCCACTTTCCATGTTGGTGCTGCGCAAGATCTCAAGCAGCTTGGTCTTGCCTGCCTCTTCCAAAGATGCCTCAAGATCAGGGGCAAGGTCGAAATAATCTTCAAGCGCCGATTTCCCGCGCGAGGTGACAAAGATGAAATCCTCGATCCCTGCCGCGCGCGCCTCATCGATCGCATATTGAATGAGGGGACGATCGACCAAGGTCATGATTTCCTTGGGTACCGATTTGGTCGCAGGAAGAAATCTTGTCCCCAAACCAGCCACCGGAAAGATCGCTTTTGAGACTTTTCTATCCATTGCATTGCCCTTCATTCAATTTCTAGTTTGACTATTCACGTATCACGGCGATTTTAAGACAAAACCATTGCAATTGCTGCAGTGGCGTTCCGTACAAGCCAGCAATTGCCTATGCGTGCCCCATTTCAAGCAGCATTGCCTCAATCCGCGGCACATCTTCGGGATTGTTCAACTCCCAGAACTGGCGCCCTTTGGCATCAACTTGGACACAGAGCATCGGGACACCACGTTCCAGAAAGCGCAGTTGTTCCAAGCCTTCAAGCTGTTCCAGCGGGCCTGATGGCCATTGCGGGTATGCTCTGAGCGCGCGAGGCCGGTAAGCATAAACACCCACATGGTGAAAAACAGGCGTTTCATCCTCGTCATCATAGGTGTGGCTCGTGAACGGGATCACCTCTTTCGAAAAATAAAGCGCATTGTTGTCCGCCCCGAAAACGGCAGTCGTGCCGCCAACGCGCCCCTCTCGGCGATCCTGCAACAACCCATTCAATGCGCGACCATCGGTGCGCAGAACCGGTGTGGCAACATCAGCGCCCGGATTGTCGCGCAGGCCCTGCACCAGATCCTCGATGAACCATGCAGGCGTCAGCGGTGCATCGCCCTGTAAATTCACCACGATGTCATAGTCTTCTTCAAGGGCGGCAAGCGTTTCTGCACAGCGCTCGGTGCCGTTCTGGCAAGATGTCGACGTCATGACGACCTCTGCCCCAAAAGCCTTGGCCGCCTCTGCGATGCGCGCATCATCGGTCGCCACAACCACCTTGTCTATTCCGTGCACGGCGCAAGCAGCATCCCATGACCTGCGGATCAGGCTTTTGGGCTCATTCCCTGCGCCACGCAATTCCACCAGCGGCTTGCCCGGATAACGGGTCGAGGCATAGCGCGCCGGAATGACGATCAGAACAGACATCTACGGTGTCTCCAATACGACACCGGGGGCGTAAGCAATAAAGAACGGGTTTTCAAAGCCAGGCTTTCCGTAAGTCAGCGGCATGTGATCATCAAAGCGGACGACTTTGCCACCAGCCCCGCTCAAGACGGCATGCCCTGCGGCGGTATCCCACTCCATCGTACGGCCAAGGCGCGGATAAAGGTCCGCCTCGCCAGTGGCGATCAAGCAGAATTTCAATGACGACCCAGCACTCTTCATATCAGCGGTCGCGTATTTGCTGATGTAATCGTCCGTTGCTGCGTCGCGGTGCGATTTGGATGCAACAACAAGCAAGGCTGTGTTGTCAGGTTCGGACACTTTGATCGGTGACGTTTCACCAATGCGCTCATTGGCGAAAGGGCCCGTCTCCTCAACCGCCGTTCCATCTGCGTCGGTGTAGAACAGGCGGTCTTTTGCAGGGGCATAGACAATGCCACGCAGCGGCATCCCGTCCATGACATAGGCGATATTGACGGTGAAATCCCCGCGCCGGCTGATGAATTCCTTTGT
>CBDTVH010000383.1:0-3185 GCA_965363665.1 uncultured Yoonia sp.
GCACCATATCCCGCATCGCACCGGATTTGTCGTAATAGGCACCGCGCCCACCGACACCGACCGTTTCAGCGACGGTAATCTGAATATGATCAACGTAGTGGTTGTTCCACAGCGGCTCGAACAGCACGTTGCCAAAGCGGACGGCCATGAGGTTCTGCACCGTTTCCTTGCCAAGATAGTGATCAATTCGGTAAATCTGGCTTTCGTCAAAATGCGCCGCCAGCGTTTCATTCAAGGCACGCGCCGAAGCAAGATCGCGGCCAAATGGTTTTTCAACGACGATCCGGCTTTTGCTGTTGGCGATCTTGTGAGTGTGCAGCCGTTCGGCCAAGTCACCAAACAGCGATGGCGCAACCGAGAAATAGAACGCCTGCACGACATCCTGGCGCACGGCCTTGGCCAGATCATCCCAGCCACCTTCGCCACGTGCATCAATAGCAACATATTCCAATTGTTTAAGAAAGGCATCCAAGCCCTTCTTATTACTCGATTCGTGACCGCCAAACTCAGCAACCGCATCAGCAATCAGGTCGCGATAGCCCTGTGCATCCAGCTCGGAACGTGCAGCGCCGATGATGCGCGACCCTGCTGGCATCTGCCCTGACAGGAACCGCCGAAACAGGCCGGGAAGAATTTTGCGCCGGGCCAGATCGCCGGTGCCGCCGAATATCACAAGGTCAAATTCATCGACCGGAATGACGCGAGAGACCATAGTAAACTCCCCTATGGATAATGCGTTAGCGCTAACGCGGCTTTCCTAACCTGCGCGTGCTGACAAGTCTAGCGTCGGAATGGCTCAGGCTTCCAGTTCAGCGTCCCAGTAAAGGAAATCGACCCAGCTGTCGTGAAGGTGGTTCGGCGGAAACTTGCGCCCGACGTTGTGCAGCTGCTCTGGCACCGGACGACGGGGGGGCTTTTGCAAGCTCATCCCGCATTGTTTGATCGACCGTGATCCTTTGCGCAGATTGCACGGTGAACAGGCTGCCACCACGTTTTCCCAACTGGTGATGCCCCCGCTGGCGCGCGGCACGACATGGTCGAAGGTCAGGTCACCGCGCGCACCGCAGTACTGGCAACAAAACTCATCGCGCAGGAACAGATTGAAGCGGGTAAATGCCACCTGCTTTTGCGGTTTGACATAGTCTTTCAACACCACAACCGACGGGATCTTGATGACTGTCGACGGGCTGCGCACGACCTCGTCGTATTCGCTGACGATATCGACCCGATCAAGCCACGCGGCTTTGACAGCCTCCTGCCATGGCCACAGCGATAATGGATAATAAGACAGCGGGCGATAGTCCGCGTTCAGCACCAAAGCCGGATAGTGTTTGAGCGCACCCGGCGCGCGCACAAAGTCTGTTCTGAATTCTGTCTGCGTCATAGTTCACACCCTAGATAGGCTGTGCGGGCGCAGTCAAAGCGGCAGTCCCGCATTCCTCTTAAGTTGAACTATATATCGCGTCAGAAATGTGACAACCCCCAGAATATGCGACAAAAACTGCCCAGGTGTTTGGCTTTAGGCGGCAAGATGCCCGTCGGATAGCATCACCTGCGCACGACCCCGCGCTTTGGCGCGCAAAAGGGCCGCTTCTGCCTGCTGCATCAGCTTCGCCAAAGGCGTTTCGCCATCGGCAAGCACGACACCCACAGATACCGTGACTTCAAAGCGGGATTTGCCTGTTGTCACCTGAATACCCTGCGCCAAACGTTCGGCCGCCGCCCGCCCTGCATCCAAAGGCGTTCCCGGCAGATAGACCGCAATCGTCGCCCCGTCGATCCGCCCCACGACGTCGGTGGCCCGCGTCAGTTCGCGCAACCGGATCGCAAGGGCCATCAGACACAGATCACCGGCGTGGTGGTCGTGTTTGGCGTTGATTTGTCCAAGCCCGTCGATATCCAGCATCAACAAGGTGCCGGTCTGTGGCAGTTTGCGCTCTGTCTTGCGAATGAAATGTTGCCGCTGCAAAAGGCCGGTCATCTGGTCTGTTTCACTGGCCTTGATCAACTGCACCCTCAGCCGTCCCATATCGGCCATGATCCCTGTGGACACGGCATAAAGCGGAAGGCCGATCATCAACATGGCCCCAAGGTATTGCGCGGTTACCCCGTGCAAGGCGTTATCCATGATGACATCATGCGCGAAGACGGTGCCGACCACACCCAAAGCCAGAATGGTATAACGGATGATCCAGCCAAGCCGGTTCTTGGGGCCAAGAAGCGAAACGATGGGGCTTTGCATCCCTAAAGCCGTCCTGCCAGCAGGGACCAACCCCCCTCTGCGATGTTGTCACATGAAATTTGTAAAGAACACTTAACAGAAGACACCAGAAACCCTCCGATCAGCTTAGTCCCAGCCTGTCACGCATAAACGCCAGTGCCACGGACAGTCCATCGGGCGCAATCCCATGGCCTGTGCCCTTCATGACATGGGCGTAGACCTCTTTCCAGCCCGCCTCTTGCAATGCCTCTGCGGCCTGCGGCAGCGATTGCGGAGGCACAACATCGTCTGCATCGCCGTGGATCAACAAGACGGGCGGGCGGCTTTGGGCTTCGTCGGCCAGCAACTCGGGCTCCAGCAAACGCCCGGAAAACGCAACGATCCCCGCGATGGGGTCTTCGCGGCGTGGTACCACATGCAGGGCCATCATAGTGCCTTGCGAAAAGCCCAGCACCATCACCTGTTCCGGCAGCAAGTCTTCGTCCACCATCACGCCGTCCAGAAAGGCATCAAGATCAGCCGCCGCGCGTTCCAGCCCCAGCTTGCTTTCTTCCTCGCTTGATCCGTCGATCCAAGGGATCGGAAACCACTGACGGCCCATCGGCGCGCCCAGACATTCTTCGGGCGCGTCCGGCGAAATGAACAATGTATCAGGCATGTGTTCGCCCAAGGGATCAGCCAGCCCAATCAGATCAGCCGCATTCGCGCCATACCCGTGCAAAAAGACCACGCAGGATCGTGTGTCGCCCGATACCGGTTCGCGCCGCTGCGCATCCAAAGCTCGTGTCATCTGATGCCTTCCCGTTGTTTGTGCTGCTTGTAGTAGGCCCACATGATCCGGGCTGCAACCGACCGCCAGGGGGACCATGCGTCAGACATGATGCGAAAAGTTTTTTCTTTTGGGCGTTCCGGCAGATCAAAGATCAATTTGGCAGCTTCCTGCAGCGCCAGATCGCCCGGCGCA
>CBDTVH010000384.1:0-3184 GCA_965363665.1 uncultured Yoonia sp.
CCAGATCGGTGAAGGCGCGATAGCGATCCCAGAACCGTTCATCGCCTCTGCGATCGGACTGGCGGGTATCCTGGGCCAATTGGGGGTTGGCAAAGAAACCAACCACGCGCGCCTGATCGCTTCCCGAAAGCGACTGGTTGGCAACTTGCTGGACACATGAACACAGTGCGGGGGACGCCGCCCTGCGGTCCGCTTCCAGACATGCATCGCTGATCGCACCCGTCGCACCGCGACTGCCACCACCACCACAGGCTGCCGCTGATGCCACAGCACCCGCCAATAAGAAATACCGCATCGCCTATCCTCTGCCCGGTCCCCGGTTTGCCCCGGATGATCCACTTAGGTTACGCCCCACAAGCTAGAGTATGCCGGGGGCAGGGCAACGATGCAATTGAGATTGTTGGCAGGGGCACACCACAGGTTTGCATTCGTCAGCGCCAGCCATGCGGGTGGCCGAGAACGCTGACCGTCCCGGGCACCGATGCGTCTGCCGAAGGTGGATCAGGCGACCATAGCCGCCTATTCGACCGTGGCTTGCAGCACAACCTCGACCGGTTTTGTTTCGCTCTCTGGCCGGGTGCGGTCATGAAAGGTCAGGGAAATCGTGAAATCGCCCGCGATGGGAAGTGCCATCAGGTTGAGCTTGAAGCTTTCGAAATACGCCGCCGGGATCGGGCTTTGGTATGGGTAGGGGACGGATTCCAGTTGTGGTCCCTGTGCCCTTTGATCGACAATGATAGTCCCTGATGTATCCGTGATGCGCACATCGGTATCAATGCTCATCAACCCGTCCAACGCACCGGGGTGAACGCGACCGACATTGGCGAATTTCGCATAGATCGCAATCCGCTCACCGGTCTCGAAGGTGCTGTCCGCGCGTGCGACGGGCTGGCCCGCTTCGGACGATGCTTGCAGATCAAGGAACATTGCGCGGATCAGTTGCATCGGGGGCATGTCGGCTTGGTATGCGATGCCCTCTTGCGTGGCTTCTTGCGGGGTTTCGGCCATTTGCGGGTCGGCATTGTTCGTCTGTGCGTAGGCAGGGCTGCCCAGCAACAATGCCGCGATCGGTAGCCAGTCAAAAATATGCGTCAGTTTGCGTTGCATGATAGAAGTACCTCTATTTGTGAACATAGTTCAATCATGATTGATGCGGGC
This sequence comes from uncultured Yoonia sp., assembly GCA_965363665.1. Taxonomy (GTDB): domain Bacteria; phylum Pseudomonadota; class Alphaproteobacteria; order Rhodobacterales; family Rhodobacteraceae; genus Yoonia. The sequence continues at coordinate 1,159 of CBDTVH010000384.1, forward strand.
TTTGCGGTCAAGTGAAATGAACATTGTTCACAGATTGAGAGGATTCCCGCCCGTTTGGGCTCGCCGGTATCAACAAGGCAAAGGAAGGGGCGCCAGATCAAAGTTTCACCGCGACACCATCCCACTTGACCGCCCTTCAAATCCCGCTCATATCCCTGTCATGACAGACCTTTCCCATATCCGTAATTTCTCGATCGTGGCCCATATCGATCACGGGAAATCCACCCTTGCTGACCGCTTGATCCAGTCCACCAACACGGTGTCGGAACGCGATATGAAAGCGCAGCTTCTTGATGCAATGGATATCGAGCGAGAGCGCGGGATCACGATCAAGGCGAACACGGTGCGCATCAACTATCGTGCCGACAATGGCGAGGATTACGTCCTCAACCTGATCGACACGCCCGGCCACGTCGATTTCGCCTATGAGGTGTCGCGGTCCATGCGGGCGGTCGAAGGGTCTTTGCTGGTTGTGGACAGCACCCAAGGGGTCGAGGCACAGACCCTGGCCAACGTCTACCAGGCCATTGACGCCGATCACGAAATCGTGCCGGTTCTGAACAAGATCGACCTGCCCGCGGCCGAATGTGACCGGGTCGCCGAGCAGATCGAAGACGTCATCGGCATCGACGCATCCGGGGCGATCAGGGTCAGCGCCAAAACCGGCGTCGGCATCCATGAGACGCTGGAAGCCATCGTGCACAAGCTGCCCGCACCCAAAGGTGACCGCGACGCACCGCTGAAAGCGATGCTGGTGGATAGCTGGTACGACAGCTATCTGGGCGTCATCGTGCTGGTGCGGATCATCGACGGGGTGATGAAGAAGAATGACCGGGTCAAGTTCATGTCCAACGGCACGGTCCACGGCATCGACAAGATCGGCGTGTTCCGCCCGCAGATGCAGGATGTGACGGAACTGGGCCCGGGCGAGATCGGCTTTATCACCGGCTCAATCAAACAGGTGCGCGATACCCGCGTGGGTGACACCATCACATCCGAGAAAAAGGGCACCGACAAAGCGTTGCCCGGCTTCAAACCTGCGCAGCCCGTTGTGTTCTGCGGCCTGTTCCCGGTGGATAGCTCTGAATTCGAAGACCTGCGCGACGCCATCGACAAACTGGCGTTGAATGACGCGTCCTTCAGCCACGAGATGGAAACATCCGCCGCCCTCGGCTTTGGCTTCCGCTGCGGTTTCCTCGGACTTTTGCACCTCGAAGTGATCCGCGACCGGATCGAGCGGGAATATGACATCGACCTGATCACGACCGCCCCTTCTGTAGTCTACCACGTCTACATGCGCGACGGCGAGATGATCGAACTGCACAACCCCGCCGACATGCCCGACCTGACCCATGTGGACCACCTGGAGGAACCGCGGATCAAGGCGACGATCCTTGTGCCCGACGAATACCTCGGCGATGTGCTGAAGCTCTGCCAGGACCGGCGCGGCGTGCAACTGGACCTGACCTATGCAGGATCGCGCGCGATGGTGGTCTATGACCTGCCGCTGAACGAGGTGGTGTTCGATTTCTACGACCGGCTGAAATCGGTGACCAAGGGCTATGCCAGCTTCGACTACCAGATGATCGGCTACCGGGAGGACAACCTGGTGAAGATGCAGATCCTGGTGAATGACGAGCCGGTCGATGCGCTCTCGATCATGGTCCACCGCGACCGGGCCGAGATGCGCGGGCGCACCATGGTCGAGAAGCTCAAGGACCTGATCCCCCGCCACATGTTCAAGATCCCGATCCAGGCGGCGATCGGCGGCAAGGTCATCGCCCGCGAGACGCTGGCCGCCTTACGGAAAGACGTGACGGCCAAATGCTACGGCGGCGACGCGACGCGGAAACGCAAACTGCTGGACAAGCAGAAGGCCGGTAAGAAAAAGATGCGGCAGTTCGGGAAAGTGGATATTCCGCAGGAAGCGTTTATTTCGGCGTTGAAGATGGATGGGTGACTGGCCATTTTTGCAACTCATGACGAACAGTGCGGGAAATCACCTCACCAAGGACACTTGTACCGT
>CBDTVH010000385.1:0-3152 GCA_965363665.1 uncultured Yoonia sp.
ATGTCGCGTTCTTGCCGGGCGATGTAATGCGCGTAAAGGGCGTCTTTCTTGACCTGATCCTGGATCTGAGCGGGAATTCCATCAACATCTTGCCGCAATCGGGCTAGATGGCTGAAATCAAAATCTGACAAAGCGAGCGCCTCAAGCGCTGTTCGCCGCGGCCCATCAGCATTTAGCTTTGTGCCAACGCCGGCAATTTGTCTTGATGACAAAGTAATTTCGGAAAGCCGGGATTTTGCTTTCCTTATGTCGTCCATCTTATCGCTGAAAGACGCCCAACGGGTTTCGCCGACACAACCAAGGTTTCGACCACGTTGTGTCAGGCGTTGGTCAGCATTGTCGGCACGCAACGACAGACGAAATTCTGCGCGCGACGTGAACATGCGGTAAGGTTCAGACACACCCCGCGTAATCAAGTCATCAATCATCACCCCGATATAGGATTCGCGGCGGCTAAAGATAATCGGCTCAAGCCCTCTTTTTTGGCCTGCGGCGTTCAGACCGGCAACCAAACCCTGGGCGGCTGCCTCTTCATAACCTGTCGTACCGTTGATCTGCCCTGCCAGAAACAGACCTTTGACATCACGAAGTTCCAGTGTCGCCTGTAAAGCGCGAGGATCGACATAGTCGTACTCAATAGCGTATCCAGGCTGCAAAATTTCAGCGTTTTCAAGGCCGTAGATCGATTTTACATATGCGTCCTGCACATCCTCAGGCAGCGACGTCGAGATGCCGTTAGGGTAAACCGTATGATCTGTCACACCTTCCGGTTCCAGAAAAATCTGATGCGATGTCTTTTCCGCAAAGCGAACGATTTTGTCTTCAATTGATGGGCAATAGCGCGGCCCAACACCATCAATCTGCCCCCCGTACATCGCTGAGCGGCTTAGATTATTGCGGATAATATCGTGCGTCTTCTCGTTCGTATGCGTGATACCGCAGTCAATCTGTGGCGCATAGGTACCTGTAGACAGGAAGGAAAACAGCACTGGATCAGCGTCGCTTGGCTGCACCTCAAGCTTTTCCCACGCAATCGTCCTGCCATCCAGACGGGGTGGTGTGCCGGTCTTTAACCGCCCCAACGGCAGACCAAAACCATCAAGACGCTCAGCCATCTTCACGGAAGGATCATCCCCCATCCGCCCACCGGGACGTGATATTTCACCGATATGAATAACGCCTCGCAGAAATGTTCCGGTCGTCAAAATAACGCTGTGCGCAGTTATTTCATTGCCGTTCCGCATCTGAACACCGGTTACGCGGTCGCCAGTCATTAACAGATCGACCGCCTCACCTTCGATAATGACCAGTTTTTCAAGGGCGGTCAGCTCTGCCTGCATCTCTTTGCGATAGATTTGCCGGTCCGATTGTGCGCGTGGACCCTGTACTGCAGGCCCTTTTTTTCGGTTCAGCAACCGAAACTGTATTCCCGCTTTGTCCGCAACACGCCCCATCACGCCGTCCAGGGCATCAATCTCGCGCACGAGATGTCCTTTTCCAAGCCCGCCAATGGCCGGGTTGCAGGACATAACACCGATCGAATCCTTTGTTAGCGTGATCAAGGCCGTGCGTACGCCCATCCGTGCCGCCGCATGCGCCGCTTCTGCACCTGCATGGCCGCCACCGATAACAATAACGTCGTAGTCCTGATGTTTCACGTGAAACACTCCCTACTTGCCTATGCAAAAACTGCTAAAAATCTCGTCCAGCACATGTTCTACATCAACACGGCCTACGATACTATCCACCGCGCGTATAGCAGACCGCAAATCTTCCGCTACCAAATCTGTCATGTTGTCAGGTGTGGTCAAAGCCAATATGGCGTCATCAAGGTACGCAAGAGCGCGCATCATCGCCACACGATGCCTTTCACGCATCGCTATGCCGATCTGACCAACCTTTTCCTGTAGTCGCTCACTGACCTTCTGGATCAACATATCAATACCCGCGCCAGTCTTGCCTGAAATCGCCAAACTGTCCGATTGATGAATGTCAGACTTTGCCTGCACGACCAGGTCGTCAGGCCCCAGCTCTTTAGGCCGATCAGCAGGATCGACCACCAAATGAACACGAAAATCGGCCCGCTCAGCGCGTTCCACCGCGCGTGCGACACCCAGCCCCTCAACAATGTCGTCCGTATCCCGCACGCCAGCGGTATCAAGCAATGTCACCGGCAGTCCATCAAGGTCCATCTGCACCTCAATGACATCCCGTGTTGTCCCCGCAACCTCTGACGTGATCGCGACATCCCGCCCGGCCAACCGGTTCAGAAGCGTCGATTTACCCACGTTCGGTGCCCCGATGATCGCCACCTCAAAGCCATCCCTGACACGCTCTGCGACGCGCACACCTTCAGCCTCATGTGCCATCTCACGACGCACTTGGGTCAACAGGTCGTTGACTTCCGGACTCACATCAACCGGCACATCCTCATCAGCGAAATCGATTGTCGCCTCCAGCAGGGCTGCCGCCCGGATCAATCTGTCGCGCCAACTATCTGCCAAAGCACCCAAGGCACCAGAAAACACACGCACGGCCTGCTTACGCTGGCTCTCTGTTTCTGCGTCAATCAGATCAGCCAAGCCTTCAACTTCGGCCAGGTCCAGCCGACCATTCTCAAGCGCACGTCGCGTGAATTCGCCCGCCTCTGCATGCCGCAGGTCAGGCATGTCCCCAAGGCATCGCAGCACCGCACTCACTACAGCAGGGCTGCCATGCAATTGAAGCTCGACAATAGCTTCCCCTGTAAAGCTCTGTCCTTCCGCGAAACGCAGTACCAACGCTTCGTCCAGCAGCTCACCCGACGCATCACGCAGCTGTCGCACACCACGCTGCACTGGGACCCGACCACACAGTCGGCCCGCAGCAGCGATAGCCGCCGGGCCCGAAACACGGATCACAGCAACACCTGCACGGCCTTTTGCAGTGGCGAGGGCAAAAATGGTGTCCATATACTAACACATTGTTTTAAAACAATAAGTTACGTGTTCATCGAATCAAAGAAGTCAGCATTCGTCTTGGTCTGTTTCAACTTCCCGATCAAGAACTCGATCGCATCGGTCGTCCCCATCGGGTTCAGGATGCGGCGCAGCACATATGTCTTGGCCAGGTCGCCCTTATCCACCAACAGCTCTTCTTTCCGCGTACCGGAT
>CBDTVH010000386.1:0-3149 GCA_965363665.1 uncultured Yoonia sp.
TGTTGTAATGGTCGCGGAACATGGTGACGACTTCCTCGGCCTCGCCCTTGCGCAGCAGGCCGTTGTCGACGAACACGCAGGTCAGCTGGTCGCCGATGGCCTCGTGGATCAGGACGGCGGCGACCGACGAATCCACGCCGCCCGACAGCCCGCAGATCACATGCGCATCGCCCACCTGGTCGCGGATGGCGGCGATCGCCTGCTCGCGATAGGCGCCCATGGTCCAGTCGCCGGTGAAGCCCGCGATCCGCACAAAGTTTTCATAGAGTTTCGCGCCATTGGGGGTGTGGTGCACTTCGGGGTGGAACTGCACAGCATAAAAGTTGCGCACCACGTCCGCAGTGATCGCAAATGGCGCATTGGGCGAAGTACCATAAACCGCAAAACCCGGCGCGATTTCAGAGACATGATCGCCATGGCTCATCCAGACTTGTTCTTTATCTGTCAGGAACCAACCGTCCAGCAATGACAGTTTGCCTTGTGGCGTGACATAGGCGCGCCCGAACTCGGCGGTGCCATGTCCGCTGATCACCTTGCCGCCCAGTTGTTCCATCATGGTCTGCTGGCCGTAGCAGATGCCCAGGACCGGAATACCCATGCCAAACAACGATTGCGGCGCACGCGGCGACCCTTCGCGGGTGACACTGTCAGGACCGCCTGAAAGGATCACCGCTTTGGGGTCAAACTCGGCCAAAAAGGCGTCTGTGACGTTCTGATAAGGGTGAATTTCGCAATAGACGCTGAGTTCACGCAAGCGGCGCGCAATGAGCTGCGTCACTTGGCTGCCAAAATCAATGATGAGAAGGCGTTCGTGGGTGCTGATATCCATGCCGCTTCGGTAATGGCAGGGCCGGATTTGTGCAAGAGGGGGCGTGATACCCGGTTGGGGAAATCCGTGGTATCGTGTGCGCATTACCGTGGGAGATTTATTGATGCAGATATTTGAACACACACTTGCGCGCGTTGCGGTCTGGAACCTGGCAGGGTTTGGCGGGATCGACTTTGCGCGGATGAAACGGCAGGCCGAGGGCCTTGCCTTATTGGACGCAGAGCTGGTCACTTTGGTCGAGGTCAATCCGGTCAACTATATTGACGCGCTGGCGGCTGAGATCGGCACCTACGGGCTGCACTATGACACGACGATCCTGCCGCAACCGGGCGGTCTGCATATCGGGTTTCTGCACAAAAAAGGTGTAGAGGTGAAAAATCCGAGACTGATACCCGGGACCCAAGGGGATTACGTGACTGGTCGCCGCGCCATTTCCATTGACGTGAAGATGGGCAAGTTTTCCGCACATCTGCTGGGTGTCCACCTGAAGTCAGGACGCGACAAGCCAGAGCAGATGTTGCGGGATACGCAATGTGTCGCGATCGGTAACTATCTGACAGCATTGCGTAATACGCCTGGTTTCAAACGGAAAACACTGCTGTTGATGGGGGATTTCAACATGATACCCGGTCAGGACGTCAGCAATTTTCACCACCTGGGCGGGGACGATCTGATGGATTTCGTCTCAAGCTGGGATTTGCAGGACAGATTCAGTCATATCCTGGACAAGGGCCGCGCGAACCTGCTGGACGGATTTGCCGTCTCGCGGACCTTTGCCACCGACTATGTGCGCGGATCTTTGCGTTTGTTTCCAATGCATTGGACGATGGATATGGGCCGCGAACGGTTCCGGGATGAAGTGTCCGATCACCTGCCGTTCGTGGCCAGTTTCAGGGTCTACTGATGCAACATGTCGTTTTCGCGCCTCAGGGGCCGCAATTTTGGTAAGGTGGCCCCTGCCGGGGTTGTAAGAAGCGTCCAACAGGTAGTGAACCCAAGGGGTACGGATCATGTCGGATGCACCAGCCAGAACAGCACGCCGTGGCGGCGGCGGTGCCGCACGCCGGGCCGAACGGACAGCGGTCAGTGTTGAGACCGCCAGGTATATCGAGCGCAACATCCCCAACTACGAGGTTCTGACCGAAGAGGCGCTGGAGGTCATCGAGGCCAACGCGGAAACCGTGCTGGCCGAGATTGGTGTGAACTTTGTCGACAACCCAGAGGCGCTTGCGCGTTGGAAGGCGGCAGGCGCCGAGATTGATGGTGAGCGCGTCCGTATCCCGCGTGGTCTGGCGCGCAAGCTGTGCGCGACGGCACCGTCCGAATATACGCAACATGCGCGTAATCCTGAGCGTAATGTGGTCGTGGGTGGCAAAAACCTGGTGCTTGCCCCCGTCTATGGCCCGCCCTTTGTGCGCGATGCCGAAGGTGGGCGCCGTTACGCAACGATGGATGACTTCGAGAAGTTCGTGAAGCTGGGCTATATGTCCAAGTGGTTACACCACTCGGGCGGCACGGTCTGCGAGCCTACGGATGTGGCAGTCAACAAACGCCACCTCGATATGCTGCTGGCCCATATGGTCTACAGCGACAAGCCCTTCATGGGTTCGGTCACTGAACCCAGTCGCGCACAGGACAGCATCGAGATGTGCGAGATCCTGTTCGGTAAGGATTTCGTGCGCGACAACACGGTGATGACCTCGCTGATCAACATCAACTCGCCGCTGACCTTCGACAGCATCATGATGGGCGCGCTGGAGGTGTTTGCCGCGCATAATCAGGCGTCGATCATCAGCCCGTTCATTGTGGGTGGTGCGATGGCACCGGTGTCAGTTGCGGGAACCTTGACGCAGGTTCTGGCCGAAGTGCTGGCCGGTGTGGCCTATAGCCAGATCATCCGGCCCGGATCGCCGGTGGTGATGGGAACGTTCGTGACCTCGATCGACATGAACTCTGGTGCGCCCACATTCGGCACACCTGAGGCCAGCCATATCACTTATGGGGCAGGACAGTTGGCGCGGCGGTTGAATTTGCCCTACCGCTCGGCCGGGTCGTTCTGTGGATCGAAACTGCCGGACGCGCAGGCAGCCTATGAAACGGCGAACAGTCTGAATATGGGTCTGTTGTCGGGTGTCAATTTCATGCTGCACAGTTGCGGCTGGCTTGAGGGCGGGCTTGTGGCGTCATTCGAGAAGTTCGTCATGGACGCCGACCAGTTGGGCACCCTGCATCATTTCGCGCGTGGCGTGGATATGTCCGAAAACGGTCAGGCGATGGGCGCCATCGCCGAGGTCGGGCCGGGTGGCCATTACCTTGGATG
>CBDTVH010000387.1:0-3145 GCA_965363665.1 uncultured Yoonia sp.
ATGGCCACCACCCTGCCCGCCCCGCCTGACGGGGCTGAAACCGATGCCGGGGACGCCGCCTCACCATGAGCAACTTGGCCGACAATCCCGACACAAAGACCTCGCCGGTGGCGCGGCTGGATCGGGTAAGCCACCGCTATGGCAAGGTTCTGGCGCTGGACGATGTCACGCTGGACCTGCCCGCCGGGCAAATGGTGGGGCTGATCGGACCGGACTGTGTGGGAAAATCCACATTGATGGCGCTGGTCGCGGGGGCCAAGAAGTTGCAGACCGGCCAGGTCAAAACGCTTGGCGGTGACATGACCTCTGCGCGCCACAGGGCCAATGCAGGGCGGCACATCGCCTTCATGCCGCAGGGGCTGGGGCGCAATCTGTATCACGAACTGAGTATTCAGGAGAATCTGGATTTTTTCGGCAAGCTGTTCGGGTTGAACCGGGCCGACCGTGCGGCCCGCATCCAGCGTCTGACCCGCGCCACCAGCCTTGCGCCCTTCATGGACCGGCTTGCTGGCAAGCTGTCTGGCGGGATGAAGCAGAAACTGGGGCTTTGCGCATCACTGATCCATGACCCGGATTTCCTGCTGCTGGACGAGCCGACGACCGGCGTCGATCCGCTCTCGCGGCGTCAGTTCTGGGATCTGATCGACGCGATCCGCGCCGACCGTCCGCAGATGAGCGTGCTGGTCTCCACCGCCTATATGGAAGAGGCCGCGCGGTTCGGGCATCTGGTGGCGATGGAAGGCGGGCGCGTGCTGGCAACCGGCAGCCCTGCCGAGCTGATGGAACGCACCGGAAAGCCTACGGTAGAGGCTGCCTATGTGGCACTGCTGGGCGGGGACGGTGCCGACACGACAACGCCAGATCAACCTGCGGCCAAAGCTATGTTGAAGCGAGGGCCGCCCGCCATCCGCGCCGAGGGTCTGACCAAACGGTTTGGTGATTTCACTGCCGTCGATGCCGTCAGCTTTGAGATCGCGCGCGGCGAGATATTCGGCTTTCTGGGCTCGAACGGCTGCGGCAAGACGACGACGATGAAGATGCTGACCGGGCTGACCCCCGCGACCCAAGGCGAGGCCTGGATACTCGACAAACCGGTCGATGCGCAGAACCTGGATGCGCGCCGAAGGGTCGGTTTCATGTCGCAATCCTTTTCGCTTTACGGCGAGTTGACGGTGCGCGAAAACCTGTTGCTGCATGCGCGTCTGTTTCATCTGGGCCGCGCGCTGACGGCGGTACGGATGGCCGAACTGGTGCCGCGCTTTGGGCTTGAGCCCTATCTGGATCAGGGGGCCGCATCGCTGCCGCTGGGGGTGCGCCAGCGTCTGTCGCTGGCGGTGGCAGTGATCCACGGGCCCGATATCCTGATCCTGGACGAGCCGACCTCGGGCGTCGACCCGCAGGCCCGCGATGCGTTCTGGGTGATGTTGCTGGAGCTGGCACATCGCGACGGCGTGACGATCTTCATCTCGACCCATTTCATGGACGAAGGCATGCGCTGCGACCGGATTTCGCTGATGCATGCGGGCAAGGTGCTGGTCTCGGACGCCCCCCAAGCATTGATCGCGGCGCGCGGGGTCGAGACGCTGGAAGACGCCTTCATCGCCTATATGATAGACGCATCCGCACCTGACGCGCCTGCGGAAGAGGGCTTGCTGACCGGAACGGATGCAGCAAAAGCAGATGCTCCTGTGCGGCGCTTCAGCCTGCAACGGCTTTTGTCGTTTACCGCGCGCGAGGCGATGCAGGTGCGCCGCGATCCGGTGCGACTGGTGTTTTCCTTTGTCGGCTCTGCGCTGTTGCTGCTGATCATGTCATTCGGCATCTCGCAAGAGGTCCGCGACATCCCCTTCGCAGCCTTCGATCTGGACCGCAGCCCCGAAAGCCGCGCCTATCTTTCAGGGTTCGAGGATTCGGCCTGGTTTCTGCAGGCGCCACCAATTTCCGACATCGACGAACTGGAACGCCGATTGGCAAGTGGAGAGCTGGCCCTGGCGCTACAGATACCGCCCGGTTTCGGGAAATCGGTGCGCCGCGGTGAAGCGCCTGAAATCGCGGGGCTGATCGACGGGTCCGACACAAACCGCGCCGGCACGGTGGAAAGCTATGTCGAGGGCGCCCATGCGCATGTTCTGTCTGTCGGGGCACAATCGGCGCTGGCCCTGACCGATCTGGCCACAGCACGCGCACCGGATGCCGCCCCGCCCGCGCAACTGATCCCGCGCTTTCACTATAACCCGGCGATGGAAAGCCTGCCCGCGATCGGGCCGTCAATTCCGCCGCTTTTGCTACTGCTGTTCCCGGCGATCCTGATGGCGGTCAGCGTGGCCCGCGAGAAAGAGATCGGCACGATCACCAATTTCTACGTCACCCCCACCAGCCGCGCCGAATTCCTGATCGGCAAGCAACTTGTCTATATCGGGATCACGCTGCTCAATTTCGTCATCCTGACCGCGCTTGTCGTGACGGTGCTGGATGTGCCGCTCAAAGGTGATCCGGTGGTGCTTGTTCTGGGTGCGCTGCTATATGCGGTCGCGGCGACCGGCTATGGGCTTGTGGTGTCGATGCTCACGAAAACCCAGGTGACGGCGGTCTTTGCAGCGGCCATCCTGTCGGTGATGCCGACCCTGCAATTCTCGGGCATGATCACGCCGGTATCGTCGCTGGAAGGTGCCGCGCGGATCATGGGCACGTTCTGGCCGACCACATGGTACATGGGGCTAAGCGTCGGCGTCTTTACCAAGGGGCTGGGTCTGTCAGAGCTTTCAGGGCACCTGCTGCGTCTGGCTGCCTTCGGGCCGGTGCTGACCTTGCTGGCAGTGCTGGCCCTGCGCAAGCAGGAGCGTTGAGCCATGCGGCGGCTGACAAACATCTTCTGGCTTGCTGGCAAGGAACTGAAAAGCGTGCTGGGTGACCCGGTGATGGTGATCCTGATCCTGTGGTCCTTTGTCGTCGCCGTCATGCTGGAGGCCAGCGGCGCGGGAGACACGGTTTTCAACGCCGCGATTGCCATTCTGGACGAGGATAATTCCGGCCTGACACGGCAGTTGACCGATGCCCTTGGCCCGCCTTGGTTCCAGCCGCCGGTGATGATTGCGCCGGACCGGGTGGCCGCGGAAATGGATGCCGGGCGGATCATGTTCGTGCT
>CBDTVH010000388.1:0-3136 GCA_965363665.1 uncultured Yoonia sp.
GCGATAGCCAAATCCACCCAGCATCACATGCTCCTAGTTTAGAATAGTTCTAAGGTAGTAGCCCTATTCAAAACCTCAAGTCAAAAAACTAAACCGATCAGTTCATTTTCCACTTGCCAATCTAAACTGAACGGTTTAGTTGTTAATCACGAACAGAATTTATCAAGAAGGAAACACATCATGTCCCGGATCTTTTTTGCCCTCACCGCCGCCGCTTTTGTCGGCATCGCAGCACCCGCTTCTGCATTGTCGTTGCAGGTCACCTTCCCGAACCTGACTTACCCCCCTCAGCCCTCCCCTGAGGTCAGCCAGGGTTGCGCAGACCTGACGACACTTTCCGGCGAAACTTGCACAACCCCAAGCAAGTAACGCCGTGCCAGCGATGGGGCCCCTCATCCCCTTTCGGGTCCCATCGCTGCTATCTCCTTGCTGCAAATGAACTGATCAGTTTATAATGCAAGCCTCAGGAGGAGCATTGAATATGCCAGACGGCACAATCGAACCCAAAAAGGGCCGGAAATATGATCAGGTGCTGGAAGGCGCCAGACACGTCTTTCTATCCGACGGTTTCGAAGGGGCATCTGTCGATGACATCGCCAAGGCGGCCGGTGTCTCAAAGGCGACGCTCTACAGCTATTTCCCCGACAAGCGGTTTCTGTTCATGCAAGTGGCGAAAACCGAATGTGCGCGCCAGGCCGAACATGCGATCGAGACGATCAACATGGACGCCCCTGTGCGCCAGGTCCTGTGCGATATCGCGCTTGAAATGATGGAATTCATCACCTCGCAATTCGGCAAGCGCATCTTCCGCATCTGTGTGGGCGAAAGTGACCGTTTCCCCGAACTTGGGCGCGAATTCTATGAAAGCGGGCCGATGATGGTCCGCAATCGTCTGGTGGAATACTTTCAGAAAGCCGTTGCAAAAGGTGAGCTGCAAATCACCGATTTTGAGTTGGCCGCCGACCAGTTTCACGAACTCTGCAAAGCCGACCTCTTTCCCCGCATGGTTTTCAACATGACCGAGGAATTCAGCATGGACGAAAAGATGCGCGTCGTCGACGGCGCAGTCGAGATGTTCATGGCGCGCTACGGAGCCTAGTCCAGACGGCGCACCTCGATATTGCGTCCCTGCGCTTTCTTCACTTCGAATCGACCTGTCTTGGCCAGAAGATCACTCAGCTTAGGACTGCCATAGGTGCGCGGGTCAAAATCCGGGTGCGCCCGCGTGATATATTGGCCCAATTGCCCCAGCGAGAACCATTCACCTTCCGGATCAATGCTCTCCATCGCCTTGATCACAAGCGGAATAGCCTTTGAAGGGGGCTGGCGATCATCCTTTGGCGCGCTGGCCGTAGCATCTGACTTGCCGGGCTTACGTGGTTTTTCAGCCTCTTTTTCATCGCTGACGATGTTTTCGATCAGAATGAACCGATTACAGACATTGCGCAGACTAACCGGTGCCTTGCTCTCGCCGATTCCGATGACCTCAACACCATCTTCGCGCAAACGATTTGCCAAAGCGGTGAAATCACTGTCCGACGACACCAGCACAAAGCCGTCAAATCGACCCGTGTGCAGAATATCCATCGCATCAATCACCAATCCGATGTCGCTGGCGTTCTTGCCCTTGGTGTTCGCCGTTTCCTGATTGGCGACCAGCCCCAGTTCAACCACCACCTTTTTCCAGTTGCCCAGCGCCGCACTCGACCAATCCCCATAGACCCGGCGCAGGGCCGGTTCGCCATAGGTCGTAATCTCGCGCATGATCTCATGCGCATATTTCGCTGGGATGTTATCGGCATCAATCAGCACGGCCAGCAGCATACGGTCTTTGGACAAATTCTATTCCTTCAATTGCGCAATCGCGTCAAAAATCGCCAGCTCAGCCTCCGAAAAAGCATCCGCTTCGTCATCCACCTTTAAACCGTTCAACGCATAGGCGAAACCAAGTTCGCGTGCCGCGTCGTACCACACACCCCCGTTGAAGCCATAGGCATTGCCAAAATGCCCAACCAGCGGGCGCGGATAGAACCGCGGCGCTTCAAAAATCTGCACGCCAGCGCCATAGCTTTCAAACACACCATCGAGATAGTCGCCGGGGCCCATTGCGGGTGTCCAAAGCACCTCTGGCGCCGCCAACCCTTCGGCCAGCGTCAACATGCCCTCCAACGAGGTCCGCAACCCACCTTGCGGTGAATAGGCACCGGGGTTCTGCGTGGCATGGGCCACCGTTGGCGGCTCGTCCACCTGCGCCTGAAACGTATCGCCCGCACGCCGGAAAGTGGGGATCGCCCGGTCGCGATCCGCAGCTGAAACACCGATCCAGTTAAACCCCGCACCCGGCGGCAGGAAAGGTGCAATCGCACCCGGAAGGGGCTTATCGGACAGCGCCTCAATCACTGCGGCCAGAACAACATAGCCAAGATTGGAATACTGAAATCGCGTCCCCGGCTGCGCACTGAACACCGCACGTTGCGCACAAAACGCCTGCAACGTCTGCTCCGGCGGGATCAGATACCCCGCTTCATCGTGCAGCCCCGCCGCATGGCTGGCGACCATGCCCAACGTGACGGGTTGATCCGGAAACTCCGGATGCCGCAAAGCCCACCCCAAGATGTCAGAAACATCCGCGTCCCATGCCGTGGCCTTTGTCTTGACGAAGGCGGAGACAGCCCGCCCAACAACAACCTTCGAGATCGACGCCACCCGAAACATCGTGTTCGGCGTTACCTCCAAAAACGGCGCATGGCTGATCGCAAAATGCCGCTGCTGACCCCGCGCCACCGCAATCCCGCAAAACGCAAAAGGCCCGGTCAGTGACCGGGCCAATGCGTCCAAGGGGGCGGTCTTCAAAACTCGACCACAGCCCGAATGGATTTGCCTTCATGCATCAGATCAAAGCCCTTGTTGATGTCATCAAGGCTCAGCTTGTGGGTGATCATCGGATCAATCTCGATCTTGCCCTGCATGTACCAATCGACAATCTTGGGCACATCCGTGCGACCACGCGCGCCACCAAAGGCCGTGCCGCGCCATACTCTGCCAGTGACCAGTTGGAACGGACGTGTGCTGATTTCCTGGCCGGCGCCCGCAACGCCGACAATGACCGACTCGCCCCAGCCCTTGTGGCAGCACT
>CBDTVH010000389.1:0-3127 GCA_965363665.1 uncultured Yoonia sp.
CCGCCACAACAGACGGGCGCAGCATCATCGCATCAGGCAGGCCCAGCGGGTCAGGGTTGACGTCGGGCAGGTGTTCGACCAGCCGGATCATGTCATAGCCCAGATACCCGAACAGCCCGGCAGAGGCCGCGGGCAGGTTCGCGGGCAGATCAATCCGCGATTCGGCCAAAAGGGCGCGCAACGCGGTCAGCGGGTCGTCATCCATTGCCTCGAACGCGGCTTCGTCAAATCTGGCCGAGCGATTGACCCGCGACGTGGTGCCGCGACATTCCCAGATCAGATCGGGGTTCATGCCAACAATGGAATAGCGCCCGCGCACCTCGCCGCCGGTCACGCTTTCCAGCATGAAGGCATTTTTGCCCGCGCCCGATAGCTTGAGCATCAGTGAAACGGGCGTGTCCAGATCGGCCGCGATGCGCGTATAGACGACCTGATTTGCGCCCGCATCGTACCCTCGGGCGAAACTGTCGTAGTCGGGCAAAAGGGCCATAAATCCGCCTATTGGAACTGCGCGTTGACCGCATTGATGGTTTGCTGGTTCAGGCTTGTTTCGGTACGCTGCTGCACCGAGGTCGCGTAGGCATCGAAGATGTCCTGCGCGATCCCGGCGCGCGCGTTTTCGGCCAACGCCTCATGCTGTGCCATGACAGACGGGTCCGACAGATCGGGTGCCGCAATATCATCAAGGCGCACGATCAACGCACGGTCGACGGCATCAATGACACGCACATCACCCACGCTCATTTCAAAGACCTGGTCGTTGAAATCGGGCGGTGTGCCTTCCAGGAAGGTACGGCGCGTCATGTTCTCTGCCACCAGCGGGTCCAGCCCAAGTGTCTCAAACCCGGTCAGCGGCTGGATATCTGATGCAATCTCTTCGGCCTTCGCAATGATGGCTTCCTGACGGGCCTGATCCTGCCAGGCGGCAGATACGGCATCGCGTACATCATCGAGCGGCTGCAAGGTTGGCGGCACGATGCCGTCAAGGCGCAGCGCAAAGATGCCGCCATCGGCCAGATCGAATATTTCCGGGAACTGGCCTTCCTGCACGGCAGCCGCCTCGCGGCGGAACGCGTCATAGGCAGCAATGCCATCAGTGTTTTCCGGGGTCCAGTTGATCGTGCCCAACTGCATATCCGTACGCTCGGCCACATCGGCCATCGTGGCCCCGCCGGCCAGCAGGTCGACGATCTGGTTTGCGTTGTCATTGATATACTGCCGCGCAGCCTCAGCGGCGAGTTCGTCGCGCAAAAGCGGTGCAGCTTCTTCCAGCGTTTCCTCTTGCGCGGCCAACACGGCGTTCACCCGGAATAGCGCCGGTCCCAGAGCTGAATTGAACGGGCCGACAACGTCACCAGCATTGGCGGCAAAGACCGCTTCACCGGCGCTGCGCAGGTCTTCTTTGCTGACGTCACCCATATCAATGTCGGTCAGGCTCAGGCCACGTTCCGCCACAAGCTCTTCAAAGGTGGCCTCACCGGCGTTTACCCGCGCCATTGCGTCTTCGGCGCGCGCGGCATCCAGATAGACAAGACGTTCGACCAGGCGGCGCTCGGGTTGGACGAATTCTGCAAGACGTTCATTGTAGAGTTGTTCAACCGCCCCGTCCGGGACGACCATTTCGTCGAGGATCATATTTGGCGTGAGCCAGACATATGTGATGTCACGACTTTCAGGCAGCGTGAATTCCTCGGGGTTGGCGTCGTAGTAGTCCTGCTGCGCCTGGGGTGTTGCGCCGGGCACCGGCGACGTCAGATCGTTCTCATCCACGGCGGCATAGGTGATGGTGCGGTTTTCGCTGATGTATTGGATCAGGGTATCGGCAAAGGCGTCAGGTGCGGAGATGCCGCTGACGACGGCCCCCTGCAACAGGGTGCGCGCGGTTTCCTCGCGCAATCCGGCCTCGAATTCGGCGGCTGATTGACCCGATTGCTGCAATGACAGGCGATATGTTTCGCGGTTGAAACCGCCAGCGCCTTGGAAAGACGGGATGGCGCGGAGCCGTTCAAAGACACGTTCATCGCCTACCGAGATACCAAGTTGCGCGGCCTCGTTATCAAGCGTGCGCAACAGCACCACTTGATTGAGCGCGACCTGGTCCAGACCAAAGGCCTGCGCCTCTTGAAACGAAATCGGCTGGCCAAACTGGGCCGACAGGCCACGGATTTGTTCGTTCAAGGCGCGTTGGTAGGATGCCACCGTCACGTCCTTGTCGCCCACGGTGCCGATGCTGCGGATGTTCCCGCTCAGCCCGCCGGTGCCAAAGCCCGCCAAGCCAAGAAGCAAGACGCCGACGATGATCCACGCGCCGTAACGAGGTTTCTTTTTCTGTGCCATTTTGCTGACCGCTCCACCCGCTGGTTTGCGTCTGAATAAGGGGGCCGGGCCGGGGGTGCAAGGGTTAGCGTTCCAGTGATGACAGCCTGTTGAAAAGCGTCTCTATCCCGGCCCGGTCAATGTTGGCAAAAGCGATGCGCAACTGGCTTTCGCCGCCCGGAATGTCCGGCGGCATGAACATGGTTCCCGGCAGCAGCAAAACGCCTGCTTCTTTCACCAAAAGCGGCGCCAGATCAGCGGACGACATTGCAAAGGGGTGTTTGACGTATGCAAAGTAGGCACCACATCCCAGCAACTCCCACCCCTTCGCGGCCAAGGTCGGGAAAGTGTCTTCAATGGCCGCGCGCCGGTCGAGGATTTCCAGACGTTCACCGGCCAGCCACTCACGCAGGTGCTGCATGCCCCATAGGGCGGCGCGTTGGCCCAGTTGATTGGGGCAGATCGTGACGGTGTCGAGGAACTTTTCAATTTCTGCCAGACGGGCGGTGCCTGCCACGACTGCACCAACGCGATGACCTGTCAGTCGGTAGGCCTTGGAAAAGGAATAAAGCTGGATCAGCGTGTCGTCCCAATTCGGATCGACAAAAAGGTCGTGCGGCGCGCCAATGCGACTGTCGAAATCGCGGTAGGTTTCGTCAACAATCAGCGCAATACCGTGGGCGCGGGCCATGTCGCAGAAGGCCCGCAGCGTTTCGGCTGGATACTCGACCCCGCAAGGGTTGTTCGGGCTGACCAAGGCAATCGCCCGGGTCTTGGCGGTGATCAGTTTTTTCGCGTCATGCGCCTGTGG
>CBDTVH010000390.1:0-3117 GCA_965363665.1 uncultured Yoonia sp.
CATGATTGGCTATCGCACGGCCCAACATGCAGAGTTCGGCTGGGCTTCGGCCAGACTTGATGATTTGCTCAATCTGATACCGGCACGGCTGACAGCATTGCTGATCTGGCTGGTCACGTCACGCCCATCTGCCAAAGCGATCTTTCAAGAGGCACCTTTACACCGATCCCCCAACGCAGGCTGGCCAGAAGCCGCAATGGCACATGGCCTTGGCATCGCCCTAAGCGGGCCGCGCAGCTATGATGGTGAAATCCGGGACTATCCTTTTGTGAACGGCGAAGGAGAGCACACACTCAACGCGGATCACATTGACCAAGCGGTCAGCGTGCTTTGGAAAACCTGGGCGATCGTTCTGGGGATGGCTGTGATCGTGGTGCTGTATTCACACGCCTTTTGATCGGCAACTTCCCCCTGCCGCCGCGGGACCGGCTTTGCACTGACACCTGTCCCTGATACGCTTTGCGCAAATAGCACTTCGGAGAATACCATGCGCGCAGCCGCCATAGCCCTTTCACTCCTCGCCAGCAGCGCCACGGCGCAAACCTGCGGCGGACCTGTGGGCGCATTCATCGACGGCGTAAAGGCCGAGGCACGGGCGCAAGGTATCCCCGCCCAGACAATCGACGCGTTCTTCCAAGGCGCGCAGATCGAGCAATCCGTGATCAACGCCGACCGCGCACAAGGCGTGTTTCAACGCGATTTCATCAGCTTTTCGCGTGCTTTGATCAGCCAGAACCGGATCGACAACGGGCGTGTCTACGGACAACGGTTCGACAGCACCTTTGACACCATCGAAGCGCGGTTTGGTATCCCGCGTGGGGTTCTTTTGGCCTTCTGGGCATTTGAAACCGACTACGGGCAGGTGCAAGGCAGCTTCAACACGCGCAACGCCTTGCTGACCCTTGCGCATGACTGCCGACGGCCAGAGCTGTTCCGCCCGCAGCTGATTGCAGCGATCGAGCTGTACCGACGCGGCGGCATGAACCCGGCCACCACAACCGGCGCATGGGCCGGTGAAATCGGGCAGTTGCAGAAATTACCGCGCGAAATCGTGCGGCAGGGCATGGATGGCGACGGTGACGGGGTCGTGGACCTGAAAGGATCGGCGCCCGATGCGCTGATGACAGGCGCCAACGTCTTGTCGTCGCTGGGGTGGCGGCCCAACGAACCTTGGCTGCAAGAAATCACCGTGCCCGCAAACCTTGATTGGTCGCAAACGGGTCTCAACCACAAAGCCAGCGTGCGCGACTGGGCCGCGCGCGGCGTACGCGCCAGACAAGGCAATCTGGGGCCCGCAAACCTGCAAGCGTCCGTACTGCTTCCGATGGGGCGCGACGGGCCGGCATTCCTCACTTACCCCAACTTCGAAGTCTATTTCGACTGGAACAAAAGCTTTGTCTACGTCACGACAGCCGCTTATTTCGCGACACGGTTGGGCGGGGCACCGGTCTATGACGCAGGCAATCCGACACCGTCACTCAGCGGCGCGCAGATGCAGCAGCTTCAACAAAAACTGACACGGCGTGGCCATGATGTTGGCGGTATTGATGGTATCCTCGGGGCCATGACAAGGGCGGCAGTTCAGGCAGAACAAGTCCGCCTTGGCCTGCCAGCAGACGCTTGGCCAACAATAGACCTGCTCAACCGTTTATAACGCCAACCCCGTTATTATTGGCCCAAAAATATCCCCGCCGGAGGCTCCGACGCTAAGCCACCATCGCCGCCGCACGTTTCAGGTCCACCGACACCAGCTGCGATACCCCTTGCTCACCCATGGTGACGCCGAACAAACGGTCCATCCGGCTCATCGTGACCGCGTGGTGGGTGATGATCAGGAACCGCGTCTCGGTGCGGCGAGTCATTTCGTCCAACAGATCGCAGAACCGGGTCACGTTGGCATCGTCAAGCGGCGCATCGACCTCATCCAGCACACAGATCGGCGCTGGATTGGCAAGAAACACCGCAAAAATCAGGGCCAAGGCCGTCAGCGTCTGCTCACCACCCGACAAAAGGGACAGTGTGCTAAGCTTCTTGCCCGGTGGCTGGCACATGATCTCAAGCCCGGCCTCCAGCGGATCATCGGACTCGACCAACACCAGCTTGGCCTCGCCGCCGCCAAAGAGATGGGTAAAGAGCAGGCCAAAGTTCTCATTGACCTGCTCAAAGGCGGTCAAAAGCCGCTCGCGGCCCTCTTTGTTGAGGCTGGCAATGCCCGACCGCAAAGCTGCAATCGCAGCCTCCAGATCGCTTTTCTCCGACACCAGGTTGTCATGCTCCACCTGCACTTCCTTGGCGTCTTCTTCGGCACGCAAATTGACGGCACCGAGTGAATCACGTTGCCGTTTCAGTGCGTTGACCTGCCCTTCGATGACCTCGGCGGCAGGCATCTGATCGACATCGGTTTCCAAGGTTTCCAGCAGCTTGTCAGGCGTCACCTCCTGCGCATCCATGATCCGCTCAGCCGCATAGGCGACGGTCTCTTTCGCGGCATCTGCCCGCGCCTCTGACCGCGCACGCGCCTCGCGCGCCTCAGAGGCTTGGCGCTCCGCTTCGCGCTCCTGATGCCCGGCCTCGCGCAGGATATTATCCGCTTCAGCCAACTTATCCGCCGATGCCTTGCGCCGCGTCTCGGCCTCATCAATCGCATCTGCCAGTTCAGCACGTTTCGCCGCGATTTCCTCGGGCGCGGCTGTGGCTTCGGCCAGGGCCGCCTCGGATTCCGCCTTGCGCGCGGCCAGTTCAGCGGTCCGCTTGTTGGCCGTTTCCAAACGGTGCTTCCAGCCGCTGATTTCCTTGGTGATCTCCTGGCTGCGCTTCAACCGCATCTCGCCTTCGCGGCGCACCTCATCATGGGCAGAGCGGCGCGACATCATCGTGATACGTGCCGCCTCGACGGTCATTTTCACGTCTTCCACCGACGTCCGCGCGGTATCCAGATCACCCAGATCTTCGGCAGCTTTTTCGGCAGCCGTCAACGCACGGCGGGCGTTCAGGGCTTCTTCCTCATGGCGTTTCACGGCCAACCCAAGGCTTTCCAGCTTGCCTTGCGACAGGTTGCGATCCGCCTCGGCACGGCTGGCCGCGCGGTTTGCATCGGCTACCGCCCGATCCGCATCG
>CBDTVH010000391.1:0-3113 GCA_965363665.1 uncultured Yoonia sp.
CCACATCGGCACCTGCTGCGATCAAACGGTTGATCTCATCCACGTCGCCCTCGTGAGCAGCAAGGTGCAAGCCTGTATAGGACGCGATGTCCGAGGCAGATGGGGCAGTTTGCGCAAGGGCAGACCCGGCGGTACCAATTGCCAAAGCGAACAGGAGGAAACGAAGCATGGTTCTACCTTTCAAAAAGAGGAGCCCGCCCCAATAAGGGGCGGGCCGTGTGGTTTATTCAGCGCCGATTGCGTCAAGACCTGCACGGGCGCATGTCTCGTCGATAGCACCTGATGGTGCGCCACCGACCCCGATGCCACCGACCAATGCGCCGCCGATCCGGATGGGCAGACCGCCAGCCTGGATGACCAGACGGCTATCCATATCGCGCAGTCCACCGTTTTCAGGGTTGCCGCCGATAAAGCCCGCAAGACCTGTCGTGTCACGGCCCATGCTGGCGGATGTGAACGCTTTGCCTGTGCTGGAACCGACGGTGTGCGGGCCTGCATTATCTGCGCGCAAAAGCACTTTGGTCTCACCACTGCGCGCAATGATTGCGACGCTGACATTGTGGCCCTGGTCAGAGCAGGCAGCGACGGCGGCTTGGGCGGCTGTGGTTGCCATCTCAAGCGGCAAGTATGGTGCCGTGGGCAGGTTCTGGGCTGCTGCTGCGATGGGTGTCAGCAGGACTGTAGCAAGTGCGATGGAACGGATCATTGTGTATTTCCTTTTGTTGAATTGATGCTCCGGTTCTAATGCGCCGCGCTGACCCGCGATATTCGTAGCATCCGCAAAGGTATCCGTAGTTCTACTGATCGGCCGTTGCATCCAGCCAATAACGCGTGAGTTCCGCCGCCGAAGACGTGCCCGCTTTGGCCGCAATCGCTGCACGATGACTTTCAACCGTGCGGGGCGACAGGGTCAGCGCATCTGCGATTTGCTTTGTGGTCAAACCCTTTGCGATCATCTCAAGAACTTCTTGTTCCCGCGTGGACAGCTGCTGTACCAACGCGACTGCTTCTGCGCGTTCCTCTGAAGCCTGTCGACGTGTTTCAAGCTCCGCATGACCCTTTTGGATTGCGTCGATCAGGTCCTGTTCATCCACCGGCTTGCTGAGAAAATCAATTGCCCCATTGCGAAACGCGCGCCTGCACGCCTCGATGTCGCCGTGTCCGCTGATAATAACAGTGGGCCATGACACGCCTTGATCGGTCAGCTTTTCTTGTAGTTTCAGGCCCGAAATCGCGGGCATCCGGATATCAAGGATCAAACACCCCGGCGTCAGGTCTGCCGCTTGCATCCGGAACGTTTCGGGTGACGCAAAACTGTGCACACTCAGCCCGACGGTTTCCAAAAGAAGGCTTAGGGCGTTGCGGACGGCCTCATCATCATCAACGAGGTAAACGTGGTTGGTCATGGTGCCACCGCGTTGGTGGAAAGCGGCAGGGACAAACGGAAAGTGGTCTGGTCTGTGTCGTTCAATAGCATGATATCACCGCCCATTTCCTCAACCAGCCTTTGACACAGCGCGAGGCCTAGCCCCGTTCCATCCGGCTTGCCGGTCACGAAAGGTTCAAAGATGCGGGGCTTGAGGTGGTCAGGCACACCCGGCCCGGTATCGCTGACATCCAATATGGCCAAGCGCCCATCGACATGCGTGCGGATCGTGACCTGTGCCGCGTCCGAGGCATCAAGCGCATTGCGCACCAGATTAAACAGTACCTGCTCCAACTCGACCGGATCGGCGTCAACAAATGGGGGGGCGCAGTGCAACGACAGGGTAATGGCAGCCCCCTTGGTGTTGGCCTCCAATGCCAACAGGTTCTGAACGCTTTGGGCGGCTTTATGGACGGAACAGGCCCCAGACGGTACACGGTTTGGCTTGCTCCACCGTCTCAGGCGATCAAGGATATTCGCCGCGCGTTGCGCTTGGGAAACCGTGTCGTCCAACACCGTTCCAAGACGTTCAACATCACCGCGCCGCGCCAAGTGACGGCCGGCCTGTGCCTGGCTCAGGATCGCAGTCAGCGGTTGCGCCAGTTCATGCGCCATGCCGCTGGCCATTTCCCCCATTGCATTGACGCGAGAGGCATGGGCCAGCCGGGTTTCCTGCGCGCTGAGTTCTGCGCGGTTTTCTGCATCTTTGGTGCGCATGCGTTGCTTGAAACCGAAAGCTGACAGCAAAAAGACCGCCGTGACCAGTGCGATGACCGATAGCACTTTTCCGAATGGTAAAAGGTCAGACGGCCCAATGACCAGAGAAGTTTCAAACACCAAAGGCTGAGACACACTGCCAAGCGGTTTGGAAAACCCTGTCTCACCCGATGGGAATTGACCCACCAATGCCGTTTGCCCGTCCGGCGTGGACAGACGCAAAGAAGCCGATGGGGCGTCCCAAAATGGATCATCTGTTGCGATCAGTGCACGGGCGTCGATCACCAGCGCCAAACCATGCTGTGCTGCGTCAGAATTGGGCGTCCGTTTCACAAGCAGGTAGTGATCTGGCAAGTCTGGCACTTGCCCGATTTGCAATGCCCCGGTCGAGCGGCGGGCCAGTTCAACAACGCGCTCTCTTATCTGAGCGGAGAGGCCGGGCAGTGTTTCTATCAAGGGTTCGGACGGATCGTATGGCACGACATTTACCGACGTAATCCGTGGATAAAACCGCTTGATCGTCGCAGCCACGTCGCGCAATAAATCCTGCCGCGCAACCCCGCCCGCCACAAAAATCGCAGACAATGATGTTAAATGCGCGTCATGCTGATCCGCGCGTTGAGAGGCCAGACGATGCAGCGTTTCACTTTTGATAGTCAGTTCACGCACCAAGTTTTGCCGTTCAAGAAACGCCAACCCGCTGAGCGCAAGCATGATGGCTAAAGCCCATAGCAAAGCGCTTCGCCAGAAATTCTTTGGGTGTGAGACAGCCATTTGCATTCATCGCAGGTGTGGATGCAAACACCAATCCGTATTTCTACGGTTACAAGGCTTTTCCGCGATGACAATTCGATTGTGGTTCCGTATCGAAGGGACCCGTCACTTTCACAATACCATCGAAGCAAAGAAGCGGGCATTGATGCAGCCTGCAGTATCAAGCACTAACGGGATGTACCGGCTGCTTCACCCA
>CBDTVH010000392.1:0-3110 GCA_965363665.1 uncultured Yoonia sp.
AAAGCTGGTTTCGCGACCGCCATGTCTATGCATTCTTTGACCGCTTGGTCGATGACGGGTTCTTTGATGACTTCAAGCGGATTGTTTTTCATGGTGGCGGGGACGGGGCATCTTATGCTGCCGCTGCGTTTTCAGTTGCCGCACCGGGCGCCACGGTCATCGCATTGCGCCCGCAGGCCACGCCTGCCGCTGAGACGGCCGGTTGGGACCAACGCTTCAAGCACGCGCGCATGAAATATTTCAATGACAGATACGGCTATGCGCCCGAAATGATCGACGGTGCGAAACAGGTGTTCATCGCTTTCGATCCGATTGAACCGCTGGACGCCTGCCATGCCGCCTTATTCCGCAAGCCGCATGTGACCGCCCTGCCGTGTCCTTTGTTGGGTGACGATCTGGATCAGGCGTTCGACCGCTTGGGGATCCATGATGTATTGATCAAATCGGCGATGGAGGACGCGCTTGATCGACGGCGCTTTTTTCAATTACTGCGCGCGCGCCGACATGACCCCACCTATGCCCGCGCTTTGGTCGATAGATTGATTGTGACGAGCCATCCGCGTTTGGCGTTCATCATCTGCGCCTATATGATCCAGCGAGGCCACGAGGCTTTCTTCGTCGAGAAATACGAAGAACTCGGCCCCACCAAAAACGCTTAAACGTAATAGATATCACGGTAGACGTGGCGCACGATTTCCGCGCGATCAAGGCCCATATCGGCCAGTTCACGATCGCTGAGGTTTTGCATACGCTCTATGTCGACAGACCGGTTTTGCGCGGCGATTATGCGGCCAAAGACCGTGCCAACGGCTTTCAGGATTGCAGGGCCGTTTTTGCGCTGCGGGCGCGCGTTGATCGTGTCTGTGTAAAAAGCCATTTTGAAAGTCCTATCGGGTTTATGTCAGTTACCCGATAGATAGACGCCACGCGCGTGGCCGAAACCGCCAAAGCTGCATTTCCGGAATGCAATGCGTGCATGGCCCTGACCTTAGTCGGCGTCACGCCGCCCATCGATGATCTTTTTCAGAACCTCAAAGATCCGCGTGCCAAAGTACCCCAGTATCCCCCCGACAATAACCCCGATAACCGAGCCGCTGTCGAAGGCAGCCGCCAAAACCGCCGCTGCCAGAAGTGCCGCCATGAAGGCAATCAGCCGCCGTTCATTTGCAGCTATCGGAATATGGCCTTCAAGGGCCTTGACGACAGGACCTGCCACCGGCCCCTCTAGCTGTGGTGTAAGAAATCCCGCAACAGCGGCAATCAGAAATCCCAGCATGGTTTCGCTCTCCTTTGATCCAACACCTTGGCCGGAAATATCAAGAAATGTGCGCTCTACTGCAAGGGCAATTGCAAAGCCTATGGCGTCCGGCTTCGCAAGCGTGTAACCCGAAATCATGCCTGATAAAGAATTGACAAGCCTGACGATCCGCCGCCCCGATGATTGGCATTTGCACCTGCGTGATGGTGAAATGCTCAAGGCCGTGCTGCCGGAAACCACTCGGCATTTCGCCCGCGCAATCATCATGCCGAACCTTGTGCCGCCGGTTGTCACGTCGCAACAGGCGGCAGCTTACCGCGAACGGATCATGGCGGCAGTGCCAGATGGCGATGATTTCACGCCGCTGATGACGCTGTATCTGACCGAAGCGACCGATCCCGCCGACGTGCGTGCGGCTCATGCGTCTGGTATCGCGACTGCCGTGAAACTTTATCCGGCCGGGGCCACCACGAACTCTGCCTCGGGTGTGCGTGATTTTGAGAAAGTCCGCCCCGTTCTTGAGGTCATGGCCGAGATCGGGATGCCGCTTTGCGTGCATGGCGAAGTGACCGACAGTCAGATTGATATCTTTGATCGCGAAGCTGTCTTTATCGACAAGGTGCTTAAGCCCCTGCGCAAGAAGGTGCCGGATCTGAAGGTCGTGATGGAACATGTCACGACGCAGGACGCGGTTGATTATGTGCGCGACAGTCACAAGAATATGGCAGCGACGATCACCACGCATCACCTGATCATCAATCGCAACCACATATTGGCCGGCGGGATCAGACCGCATTTCTATTGCCTGCCGGTAGCCAAACGCGAGGCACATCGCATCGCATTGGTTCAGGCTGCGGTGTCCGGTGACAAACGCTTCTTTCTGGGCACCGACAGTGCGCCGCATACTGACCCGAACAAACTTCAGGCCTGTGGATGCGCCGGTATCTTTACCGCGCCAAACACGATGTCATGCCTTGCCGAAGTCTTTGACGCCGCCGGGCGTATGACCAAGCTTGAGGATTTCGCCTCTCTGAATGGTCCGCGATACTATGGGCTGCCGCCAAATGAGGAAACGATCACCCTGACTAAGGGCGACCCGGTGACTTACCCGACCCAGATCGAAACGGGGGATGGCCCCGTGACTGTGTTTGATCCGGGGTTTGATCTGCATTGGCGTATTACAAGGTAAGAGAACGGGTGCCTCCGGTCGAGCATTCAGGAACATGAGAAGATAAAGGTTTTACGATGATCCCCACCTCCTTTCCCGCGAAAGAAGAGATTGCACGCCTGACCGCCGGTATGTTGATTGAGATTGGCGCCATTGATTTCAACGCGAAAGAACCTTTCACCCACGCGTCAGGCAAGCAGGCACCGACCTATGTGGATTGCCGCAAATTGATTTCGTTTCCGCGTATTCGCGCGACACTCATGGATTTTCTGGCCGTGTCGATCATGCGCGAAGCAGGGTTCGAAGCGTTTGACAACGTGGCGGGCGGCGAAACTGCGGGTATCCCCTTTGGTGCGATGATCGCCGAGCGTCTGGCATTGCCGATGACCTACGTGCGCAAAAAGCCCAAAGGCTATGGCCGCAATGCCCGTATCGAAGGTGTGATGACCGAAGGGCAGCGTGTGATCCTGGTTGAGGATCTGACAACAGATGGCGGGTCCAAACTGTCGTTCGTGGATGCGATCCGGGAGACCGGTGCCTCATGTTCCGCCACGGCAGTGATTTTCTACTATGGTATCTTTGAAGGCGTCGAAGAAACCTTGGCGGACTACGGCGTGCAACTGATTTCGCTTTGCACCTGGTGGGATGTGCTGGCCGAAGCCAAGGCGCGCGGCGCCTATGATG
>CBDTVH010000393.1:0-3100 GCA_965363665.1 uncultured Yoonia sp.
GGCAAGGAAATTCCTGCCTATGTCGCCGAGAATCTGAAATCCGGCGATCTGGAAATGTCCTGCGAGGATCCCGACAACCCCGCCAACTGGCCGCGTAACCTGTTTGTCTGGCGCTCCAACCTGCTGGGCTCGTCCGGCAAGGGGCATGAATACTTCCTCAAGCACCTCTTGGGCACCGATCACGGTGTGATGGGCAAGGACCTGGGCGAAGACGGTGGGCAACTGCCAAAAGAGGCCAAGTGGCACAAGGATGCGCCGCGCGGCAAGCTGGACCTGCTGGTGACCATCGACTTCCGTATGTCGACCACGTGCGTCTATTCCGACATCGTTCTGCCAACGGCCAGTTGGTACGAAAAAGACGACATGAACACGTCGGACATGCACCCGTTCATCCACCCGCTGCAAGCGGCGGTTGATCCGGCCTATGAAAGCAAGTCGGACTGGGAAATCTTCAAGGCGATTGCGAAGAAGTTTCAGGAGATCACACCGGGTTATCTGGAAAAGGAAACCGATATCGTCGCGCTGCCGATCCTGCACGACACCCCGGCAGAGATTGCGCAGGACCAGGTGAAGGATTGGAAAAAAGGCGAATGCGATCTGATCCCCGGCAAGACGGCCCCGGCCTATGTGGCGGTCGAGCGGGATTATACCGCGATCTATGACCGCTTCACGGCGCTTGGTCCGCTCATGGACAAACTGGGGAATGGCGGCAAAGGCATCACGTGGAACACGCAGGAAGAGATCGACAATCTGGGCGCACTCAATGGCGTGCAATTGGATGGGACGGCTGCTGGTCGTCCCAAGATCGAAACGGCGATCGACGCCTGCGAAGTGATCCTGATGCTGGCACCCGAGACGAACGGCAACGTCGCCGTGAAAGCCTGGCATGCGCTGGAAAAGGCCACAGGGCGCGAACACGCGCATCTGGCAGAGGGCGAGCATGGCAACAAGATCCGTTTCCATGACATCGCTGCACAGCCACGCAAGATCATCTCCAGTCCGACCTGGTCAGGCATCGAGAGCGAGAAGGTCAGCTATAACGCAGGCTACACCAACGTGCATGAGCTGATCCCCTGGCGGACCCTGACGGGGCGACAGCAGCTTTATCAGGACCATTTGTGGATGCTGGCGTTTGGCGAAGGCTTCATGTCCTACCGTCCACCGGTTGACCTGAAAACGATCACCAAGGACGTGCAGGATGAGGGCGACAACCTTGTGCTCAACTTCATCACACCGCACCAGAAATGGGGCATCCACTCCACCTATACCGACAACCTGTTGATGCTGACGCTGAATCGGGGTGGGCCGGTGGTTTGGCTGTCTGAGGTCGATGCGAAATCTGCGGGCATCGTCGATAACGACTGGATCGAGGTCTACAACACCAACGGCGCTTTGACGGCCCGGGCGGTCGTGTCCCAGCGGATCAAGGAAGGCACGACCTTCATGTATCACGCGCAGGAAAAGATCGTGAATACGCCGGGGTCCGAAAAGACCGGGCACCGGGGCGGTATCCACAATTCGGTCACCCGCGCGGTCCTGAAACCCACCCACATGATCGGCGGCTATGCCCAGCAATCCTATGGCTTCAACTACTACGGCACCGTGGGATCGAACCGGGATGAATTCGTCGTGGTCCGCAAGATGAAGAAAGTGGACTGGCTCGACAAAGAAGAAAGCTGGAAAGCACCTGCACAGGAGGCAGCAGAATGAGAATCCGCGCACAAATCGGCATGGTGCTGAACCTGGATAAATGCATCGGGTGCCACACATGCTCAGTCACCTGCAAGAACGTCTGGACGAGCCGGGACGGCGTTGAATACGCCTGGTTCAACAACGTGGAAACCAAACCCGGTACGGGCTACCCCACCGACTGGGAAAATCAGGAACGCTGGAAAGGCGGCTGGGAACGCACGAAGGCGGGCAAATTGCAGCCCAAGCAGGGCAGCAAATGGCGCATCCTGTCCAACATCTTTGCCAACCCGTCCATGCCGGAAATCGACGACTATTATGAACCGTTTGATTTCGACTATGACCACCTGAAATCCGCCCCGGAAATGGAGGCGTTCCCAACAGCGCGCCCCCGTTCCAAGATCACCGGCGAGCGGATC
This sequence comes from uncultured Yoonia sp., assembly GCA_965363665.1. Classification (GTDB taxonomy): domain Bacteria; phylum Pseudomonadota; class Alphaproteobacteria; order Rhodobacterales; family Rhodobacteraceae; genus Yoonia. The sequence continues at coordinate 2,109 of CBDTVH010000393.1, forward strand.
GAGAAGATCGAGAAAGGACCGAACTGGGAGGAAATTCTGGGCGGTGAATTCTCGAAGCGATCTGCCGATTACAACTTCGAAGGCATCCAGAAGGAAATCTACGGGGAATACGAGAATACATTCATGATGTATCTGCCCCGGCTTTGCGAACACTGCCTGAACCCGGCCTGTGCATCGTCCTGCCCATCAGGTGCGATCTACAAGCGCGAAGAAGATGGCATTGTCCTGATCGACCAGGAAAAGTGCCGGGGCTGGCGGATGTGTGTATCCGGCTGCCCTTACAAGAAGATCTACTACAACTGGGAAAGCGGCAAATCCGAGAAATGCACCCTGTGCTATCCTAGGATCGAAAGCGGCAACCCAACGGTGTGTTCCGAAACCTGCGTCGGGCGCATCCGGTATCTGGGCGTCATGCTCTATGATGCCGACAAGATCGAAGATGCGGCCAACATGGAGAATGAGCAGGACCTCTATGATGCGCAGTTGGGTGTGTTCTTGGATCCCAACGACCCTGTAGTGATCGAAACCGCCCGCGCCGACGGCATCCCGCAAGACTGGATCAAGGCAGCGCAGGAAAGCCCGATCTGGAAAATGGCGATGGAGTGGAAGGTTGCCTTCCCGCTGCACCCTGAATACCGGACGCTGCCGATGGTGTGGTACATCCCGCCATTGTCGCCCATCCAGAACGCCGCAAAGGCGGGCGCAATCGGCACAAACGAAGGTATGCCAAACGTCAAGGATCTGCGTATCCCGGTCCGCTATCTGGCCAACATGTTGACAGCGGGGGACGAAGCCCCCGTCGTGACGGCGCTGGAACGGATGCTGGCGATGCGGTCCTACATGCGCTCCAAAACCATTGAAGGTGTCGTCGACGAAGGCATCGCTGCCCGCGTTGGCCTGTCAGGCCGCGTGATCGAGGACATGTACAAGATCATGGCCCTGGCGGACTACGAAGACCGCTTTGTCATCCCCACAACGCACCGCGAACAGGT
>CBDTVH010000394.1:0-3095 GCA_965363665.1 uncultured Yoonia sp.
GCTGGACGGTTTGATCGCTAGCTCGCTTGCTTTCACACGCGCGACTTCGGCGATTGCGCCTGCATCCTCTTGGTTCGGGCGCGCGAATACTTCATCACCGACCTTAATGCCCGTTACGTCCTTACCAACTTCTGTGACAACACCGGATACGTCAAAGCCCATCACATGGGGGAATGTCAGCGGAATGTTATCCTTCATGGCCCCCGATTGCAGAATATAGTCAATCGGATTGAGGCTGGCGGCATGGACAGCGATCAAGACCGCGTCGTCATGCAACTCGGGTGCGTCTATTTCGGCAACCGTGATGTCGGTTTCGTAATCGTGAATAACTGCAGCTTTCATAGGTTTCATCCTTCATGTTTAGGGATCGCAGTCGGTGTTCGTCCGACTGCGAAAGACGGAGGTTCGCCACCGCCAATGTAAATTTTCGGATCCAAGCCAGCGTGGCTCAGCGCAAATTTATGGTCAGACTGACTGCATCAACCGTGTTTGACCGATCCAGCTATCATCGTCGATGGCGTCCGCCAGTACCATTGCGACATCCCCACGCGCTGCTTTAGCCTCGACATCGACATGGTCGCCCAACAGGACGTCGCCTGAGCCTTCGTCATCTGTCAAGGCAACGGGGCGCAAGATGGCATAATCCAGCCCGGACGCTTTGAGATGTTCATCAGCATCGTGTTTCGCTTGCAAATAATGCCCCATTTTCGTGTCAGGGTCGGGGTCGTCGGCGCCAACGCTGCTAAGCATGACAAACCGTTTCACCTTTGCGTCGGCGGCAAGATCAACCAACCGCATCGCGCCGTCGCGGTCGATTTTGTCCGTCATATCGGCGTCCGTGTCGCCACCTGATCCAGCCGCGAAGACAACAGCATCACAGCCGTCGCACACACCCTTGTGCAGATCAGCCAAGTCGCCGAGCCGCGTTTCCGCCGGGTCAGGTAGTTTGCTGGTATCACTGCTTTCGCGTACCAAAGCGATCGGATGATGACCGCGCGCAGCCAGCTTTTTCATCAGACGAGTTCCGGTTTTTCCGGTCGCGCCGGCAACAAGAATTTTCATTGTTTTTCTTCCTTCGATCTACGGGTGATTGGTCGGCGCGACACGCTGGATGCGTAACACCGACTATGCAAAATGCGGGGCTGTGGTGTCTCAGGGCAAGTAAATGGCTTTGACGTTGACGAATTCCTTCATGCCGAAACCACCATGTTCGCGGCCAAAGCCAGAATCCTTGACGCCGCCAAACGGCATGTTTGGATCAGCTGCACCAAACGAATTGACCCGCACCATGCCCGTGTCGAAATGGTCATGCGCAAGCTTCAGCGCCTTGTCTTCGTCTTTGGAAAAGATACCGCCGCCCAGCCCATATCGGCTGTCATTTGCGATGCGCATGGCGTCGGCGTCATCTTTCGCTTTGATAATCGCGGCGACAGGGCCGAAAATCTCATCGTCGTAGGCTGGCATGCCGGGTTTGCAGTTCGCCAAAACAGTCGCCGGATAGTATTCACCGGCCCGGTCTGGTGGGTTGCCGCCGCACAGCAATTCGGCACCGTTTTCGATACTTTTCGTGACTTGCTCGGCAATCTTGTCGAATTGTTCGGAACTCGACAGCGGACCAAGCTGAGTATTCTCCTCCATCGGATCACCAAGACGGATTGCCTTCATCTGCTCTACAAAGGCGCTTGTGAAGGCATCATAAACTGCCTCGGTCACCACAAATCGTTTCGCTGAAACGCAGGTTTCGCCATTGTTATAAAGGCGGCCCTTCACGCAGGTCTTGACGGCCAACTCTATGTTGGCATCTTCAAGAACCAGATAGGCATCATTCGATCCCAACTCCAGAACAGTTTTCTTCAAGTTCTTAGCGGCCATCTGGCCAATGTGTCGTCCGGCCCCATCACTGCCAGTCATGGTGACGCCACGGATTTTGTCATGCGCGATGATTTCGTCAGATGTATCGTGGTCGATGATAAGAACGTCGAATAACCCTTTGGGCAAACCTGCCTCAAGACACAGATCGCGCAGCATCAGGCCGCTACCGGTGCAGATTGACGCGTGTTTCAGCACGACACCATTGCCTGCCATAAGGTTGCTGGCTAGGACCCGGACGGGTTGATAGACAGGGAAGTTCCAAGGCTGGATGCTGTAGATCACGCCAATGGGGCAATACGCGACGACGCCGCTTTTTTCGCCCCCGCTGTGCTTGCGATCCTCATCGGCGAGCATGTGGGGGCCGTGTTCTGCGCTGTATTCGAAAATCTGGGCACAAAGTTCTACTTCAGTCTTGCCATCACGAAACAATTTGCCCGTTTCCTTGGTCATCAATCGGGCGAATTCGTCCGATTGGTCGCGCAGTGCTTCTGCGATTCTGATCAGATAGGGCGCACGATCAGCGTGGCTTTTCTTGCGCCACTCAAGAAAGGCCGTGTGACAGGTTTCAACCAGCGCAAATGCTGCATCGGCATCCATCAATTCATATGTCGTAATTTCTGTATCGGTGGCGGGATTAATCGTGGAAAAGTGCGTCATTTGGAACCTTTCGGTAAAACCTTGTTACCCGGTGCAACGCCGCGGGGGCCCTACCGGTTCCACAGTCTGACAAAACAGCCCGAACTTCGCGAAACCGACCCGACAACGTTGCGACCTCATTAGACCTGCGCGGCGCCGTCACTGCAAAAATCAACAAAGATAACGGAACCATCTTCCCGCGGTGTCCGTTTTACATGCAATAAGCGCCGCCATAATGGCGCAGCGCAACGGATATACAGGAGAACAACAATGCTCTATTACGCACTGGTCTTTCTAGTCATCGCTCTCGTCGCGGCTGTTTTCGGCTTTGGTGGCATCGCGTCTGCATCAGCTGGTATTGCGCAAATTCTATTCTTCGTCTTCGTCGTATTGTTCGTCGTGACGATGATTGCGCGTGCCGTGCGAAGCTAACGCATTGTCCAAAATACGAAATTAGCAAAGGAAAGAGTTATGACACAACCACTGAATGTAGTTCCAGAGCCCAAAGACATCGCATCTGGCGTCCGCAAACCCGAAACAATCGCAGAAGCGCTGACGGGCGTTTTGGCCGACACTTACCGGCTGAC
>CBDTVH010000395.1:0-3077 GCA_965363665.1 uncultured Yoonia sp.
CAGCCCCGCCGAGGCCAGCGTAAAGTTGAGGAAAGACGCACCGATCACGATCAGCATGATCATCGAGGTGATCTTGACGGTACCGGTCAGGCTTTGCATCAGCATCGACCACGACACCCCGCCAAAGGCCAGCGCGATCACAAATGCACCGGCAACACCGACAGCTGCGGCCTCTGTCGGCGTGGCCCAACCGCCGTAGATCGACCCGACGATCAGGCCAAAGAGGATCAGGATAGGCACCAGATCAATCAAGGCACGCAGCATTTGTGCAAACGGAAAGGTGCGGCGCAATCCGCCCAGGTCTGGCCGGATCAGGCAGATGATGGCAGTGACGGCCATAAAGGCGATGGCCAGCGCAATGCCCGGGATCAGCCCGGCAAGGAAAAGCTGTGGAATGGAGGATTGCGTCAGAAATCCGTAAACGATCAGGTTGATCGAGGGCGGGATCATGATGCCTAACGTGCCGCCTGCTGCAATGGCGCCTGAAAACAGCTTGGGGTCATAACCCAGCTTTTCTGCCTGTGGCATGGCTACCGTCGCGACGGTTGCAGCGGTCGCCACGGATGACCCCGACGTCGCCGAAAACATAGTCGCGGTTGCAATATTGGCATGGACCAACCCACCCGGCAGCCAGGACACCCAACGATCCAGGGCAGCGTAGGTCCGTGTAGCGACACCGCTTCGCACAAGGATTTCGCCCAACAGAACGAAGAAGGGGATCGCGATTAACGTGGCGGAGTTTGAAGACGACCACACCATGTTGCCTAACCCCCGCGTCAGCGGAAAGCTGGAGAAGAAGGCATCAATGCCAAAGCCCAGCAGAAACAGGACGATGCCAACCGGGATCGACAGCGAAAGCAGCCCCAGAAGACCGATGGAAACATAGCCGATCATTGCAGTGTCTCCTGCTCAGCGAAGGCCCCAATGATGCTTTCGGTGTCTTCATGTCTGCGTTTGATCAAGAGGCTAAGTGCGGCAAGCGTTGTCAAAGTTGACATGGCCGCAAACCAGACCCAGCCTGCAAACCAGGGCAACTGCACCCAGGCCAGCGGCGTTTCAAGTGGCGTATTGGCCCGCGATCCGTTGGATATCGACCGCTCCAGAACCGGCCACGCCTTGATGGCGATCGTGATGATCACGCCGGACATGACAATCATGGAAAACACGTCAAACAGCGCCCTGCCGAACGACTGGAATTTCGTGCGCAGCAAATCAATGCGCACATGCCCCAACTCAAGCAGCGTATAGGACATGCCCCATGAGGTCGCGAGCGCCATGGCGTAGCCCGCGATCTCTTCGGTACCACCCAGCGACGTGCCGATTTGGCGCATGATGATGTCTGCAAGCACAAAGGCAGCACAGATCAGCAAGCCTAAGCCCACCACCAATGCGACACCTTTGTTGATCACCCGCAGACGATGTATCAGCCTGAGTTCCATATCGGCACGTCCCCTGTTTTTTGGTTTTAGTTGATCGTTACACCGACAACTGCGCCAACGCTGTCATTCCAACGGGCCGCCCAGTCACCACCGGCGCGTTCGGCCCATTCAGGAAGAACCTCGCTTGTCAGGATATCGCGTGCACGGTCAAAATCGGCGTCGCTGACTTCAACCAAAGTCATCGAACGCGCCTCGCCTGATGGACATTCACCGTTGCCTGTCAGGCAGGCGATGTCGTTGACAAGCGCGTCCTGCGCGCTGGCCCATGCTGGGTCTTCGAACCCGCTTGCGATTTCACTGGTGATCAACGCCTGTGTGTCCGCGCTCAGGCTGTTCCATTTGTCGAGGTTGATCGCGGTAACGACCGAGTCCCAGCCACCAAGCGGAATAGGCAGCAAGTGCGTGGATACTTCCCACCAACCGGCGCTGTAGCCTGATCCGGCCCCGGTCACGGCACAATCGACGACGCCGTTTTGCAGCGCGCCGGGAACCTCTGCGAACGATACGTTCACACCTTCCGCGCCCAATGCCTCAAGCAGTTTCGCGGTCATGCGGCCAGAGGCGCGGACTTTCAGACCTTCCAGATCAGCCAGATTGGAAATCTCATGGTTGCAGAAAACGACCTGCGGTGGGTAAGGCGCAATCGCCAGGACGTGCGAATTGAAACGGTCGCGGTAGATATCCGACACCATCGGGCGGGCGGCATCGACCATGGCGCGTGCCTCATCAGCGGTCAGCGCCAGCAACGGCACATCCAGCCCTTCCAGCTCTGGCGCGTCGGCCACGGCATAGTCGGCCACGGTCATCGCGACATCATAGACGCCCTGCCCAAGCAGCGGATAGATATCACCCAGCCCGAGGCTCATCTGGTTATGCGTTGTCAGTTCAACGTTGATGTCACCACCGGATGCCTCCGGCAAAGTCGTGCTCCAGAAAGGGGCTTCGTATTGATTGTGCAACGGCAGGCTGGACCAGCTGCCGACGACGGACAGGTCTTCTGCCATGGCAGGTGTCGCCAGCACTGTGCCCGCTGCGAGAATGGATAATGCTTCTTTCATGGTTTCGTCTCCTTGTTGGGTCTTTTCATTGTTGTGTCAGGATCGTCGTTTCGGCGTCCTCGGCCACATCTGCGATCAGCATATGACCGGGCGAATGCGTGATGCAGATGGGCAGGCCCGCATCCAGAAGCACATTTTGGGGGGTAACCCCGCAGGCCCAGTATACCGGCACTTCGCCAGCCCTGATTTCAACCGCATCGCCCCAGTCGGGCTGCGACAGATCCGCGATGCCAATTTGCGCAGGATCGCCCATGGCAATCGGTGCGCCATGCGCCTGTGGAAAACGACGGCTGATCTGTTGGGCCTCTGCGACCTGGTGTTCAGGGATCGGGCGCATGGTCACGACCATCTGGCCGCTGAAATTGCCCGCCGGGACAAGATCAATACCGGTGCGGAACATGGGCACATTCAAACCCGTCTCAATGTGTCTGACCGGAATACCTGCGCGCAGAAGCGCATTTTCGAATGTGAATGAGCAGCCCAGCGCCACCGTCACAAAATCGTCTGCCCACTCTTTGCTGATGTCTGTGACTTCCTCTGAAAGGGTGCCATTTCGAAACACGCGATATTTTGCAACGTC